>JAYTKL010000001.1:0-4179 GCA_043730305.1 Deinococcales bacterium
AGCATTCACACTGGTTTTTCACCCTACGCCCTCTTTCAAATTTAGGAGCACCACCATGCGTAAATCAGCAATTGCACTTCTTGGACTCGGCGCACTGACCGCCCTCGGCTTTGCCGTGGCACAGGGCAAATCACCAATCATTGGTTTGATCACCAAAACCGAAACCAACCCATTTTTCGTCAAAATGAAAGAGGGCGCTCAAAAGCAAGCCGACGCCAGCGGCGCAAAGTTCCTGTCCGCAGCCGGTAAAATTGACGGCGACAACGCCGGTCAAGTCACCGCCATCGAAAACATGGTTGCCGCCGGTGCGCAAACCATTTTGATCACACCATCAGATTCCAAAGCCATTGTACCAGCCATCGCCAAAGCCCGCGCCGCAGGCGTGATGGTCATTGCGCTGGACAGCCCAACCGAACCAGCCGACGCTGTGGACGCCCTGTTCGCCACCAACAACTACAAAGCAGGCGTCTTGATCGGTGAATACGCCGCTTCGGCACTGAAGGGCAAGAAAGTCAAGATTGCCATGCTCGACCTGTTCCCAGGACATCCAGTCGGTATTGCCCGTCACAACGGCTTCCTGGACGGCTTTGGCGTTGCCGGCGTGACCGCCGACACCGAAGACCTGGCAACCGGACCTCAAGTTGTTTGCGCCGCAGACACCTTCGGCGACCAAGCCAAAGGTCAGACCGCCATGGAAAACTGCTTGCAAAAAGACCCAGGCATCAACCTTGTTTACACCATCAACGAACCAGCCGCAGCAGGCGCTTACCAAGCGCTTAAAGCAGCAGGCAAAGAAAAAGGCGTCACAATCGTTTCGGTTGACGGTGGCTGTGCGGGCGTTCGCAACGTTGACGCTGGCGTGATTGCCGCAACCAGCCAACAATACCCACTCAAGATGGCAGCCTTGGGCGTCGCCGCAGGCGTCAAATACGCCAAGACTGGCACCAAAGCCGTCGGTTACGTTGATACTGGCGTGACCTTGATTGCCAAAAAAGCACGTTCTGGCATCGGCAGCAAAGATGTCAAGTTCGGACTTGCCAACTGCTGGGGCAACTAAGCTCTCTAATTAACAAGTCCTCTTACAGCGCCTTGCACAATGGTTGACGCGAAGCGTCAGACATTGGCGACCAGAGGGAGTAGCAATAGACAGCGGTTTTCATAGAAGTGAGAGCGCGTAGCGCGTCAACGGATATGAAAACCGCTGTAGTACGTCGTAAAGGCGAGAAACACCCGCAACCTCCTCGCGGAATGTCTCGCCTTTACTTAAGTCAAACCAGCTTCAAAACTCGAGATACCAAACTTCAGGCTCGAGTGCTAACATTTTAAAAACACAACACGAGATTTTTAATCCCTGCCGCGTTGCTCGAGGATGCTCAGGCAACACAACGTTCAAAATTTTCTTGCAAAGGATGCCTTTCATGACCCCATCAACCAGTGTTCAACCCAAAAAAAGTTTCCTCGAGCAGCTACCAAGCCTGACTGTTCTTGGACCACTGATCGCACTTATTTTGATTATGATTTTGTTTGGTGTGTTGTCGCCGCGTTTTTTTACGGGTTCTAACTTTAGTGTGATTATTCAGCAAGTCATGGTGGTTGGTGTTTTGGGAATTGGTCAAACCCTGATTATTTTAACTTCGGGTATTGACTTGTCTTGCGGTGTCATTATGGCGTTCGGTTCGATTGTCATGACCAAATTTGCTCAGGATTACGGTGTGCCACCAATGCTTGCCATTTTGGCTGGTTTGGCAGCAACCACATTATTTGGTTTTGTCAATGGTTTACTGATTACCCGCATTAAACTACCGCCTTTTATTGTAACGCTCGGTATGCTCAACATTGCCTCGGCGTTAACTTTAATTTATTCAAAGTCAGCAACCATTGTCGTGCCACCAGGCGCGTTGTTGTTTTTTGGCAACACTTTTAAAATTGGTGACACCTCAATCGCTTTTGGCGTTATTTTAATGATCGCCTTGTTTGTTGGCACTTGGTTGTTCTTGACCGAAACTGCCCCAGGGCGCCACTTGTACGCCGTGGGCAACAGCCCGGAAGCCGCACGTTTGACGGGCATTCCAACCCAACGCGTCTTGCTGGTTGTCTATACCGTGGCGGGTCTTATTTACGGTATTGCCGCCTGGTTGCTGGTGTCTCGGACTGGCGTGGGCGACCCCAACGCGGGTCAAACCGAAAATCTCGATTCGATCACGGCAGTCGTGCTGGGTGGCACAAGCTTGTTCGGTGGACGCGGCATGATTTTTGGAACGCTGCTTGGCGCAATTATCATTGGTGTTTTGAACAACGGTCTGACCTTGACGGGTGTCCCAAGCATCAACCAACGTTGGATTACTGGCGTCCTGGTGATTCTGGCTGTGACCGCCGATCAACTCTCAAAGCGCAAGTCTTAAAGGATAAAACCATGAACAATCCTAAAATAGTCATGCAAGCCAAAAACATTTCCAAACGTTACGGTCAAGTCACGGCGCTCGACGGTGCAGATTTCGAATTGCTCGATGGTGAAATTCTGGCGGTGATCGGTGACAACGGCGCGGGAAAATCAAGTTTGATTAAAGTGCTTTCGGGCGCTACCATTCCCGATTCTGGCGAGATCATGCTCGACGGTAAAACTGTACATTTTCACAGCCCGATTGATGCCAGGCGTCAGGGCATCGAAACCGTTTATCAAGACTTGGCGGTTGCTCCTGCCATGACCATTGCCGAGAATTTATTCTTGGGGCGCGAGATTCTACGCCCAGGTTTTTTAAGCAAGTTTTTTAGGTTAATCGACAAGAAAAAAATGCTGCAAGAAGCCAACAGGCACATGCAAGACCTGAAAATTGGGATTCGCAGTATGCAGCAATCCGTCGAAACCCTCTCGGGCGGACAGCGCCAAGGTGTGGCGGTGGCTCGCAGTGCAGCGTTCGCACGGCACGTGATTATTCTCGATGAACCCACCGCCGCCCTGGGTGTCAAAGAGGGCAACATGGTGCTCGAGCTGATCCGCAACATCCGCGATAAGGGTTTGCCCGTTATAATTATTTCGCACAACATGCCGCACGTGTTTGAAATCGCTGATCGGATTCATATTCAACGCCTTGGACGGCGTGCCGGCGTGATTGACCCGAAGAAAGTCAGCATGTCCGACACGGTTGCCGTCATGACTGGCGCGAAACAACCCGCCGATTTGGGTGATGGTCTGTTGATCGCTTGAAAAGCAAATAGCAATTAGCGGATAGCAAATAGTAAACCCGGTGAATCTCGAGCGACAGTGTTGCTCGAGGTTTTGTTTTAGGATGCGGTCATGGAAATCATTTCTGGTGTGCATGTCCTGAAAAATTCTTTTGTGAATTTGTACTTGATTCTCGAGGGTGAAGGTTTGACCTTGATTGACACTGGAATGCCCAAAGGCGGCGCGAAATTGGTACTTGAGACGCTGCAAAATCTGGGGCGCAAACCAAGCGATTTAAAACGCATTCTGATTACCCACGCCGACCCCGACCACACGGGCAGTGTCCAAGCCTTAAAAGCCGCCACGGGTGCAACGGTCTATGCCAGCCGTCATGACGGCGAGAAAATGGCGTTGGGTTTACTTGGTCGTCCTGGGAAGGGTATCGCAGGTTTCATGACCAAAGTGCTCTTGCCACCACCACCGCCACAAGCCGCCGATGTGTTTCTCGAGGATGGGCAAGAATTGCCAGTGCTGGGGGGCTTGAAAGCGATTTTTACACCCGGTCACACGCCAGGTCATGTGTCGTACTTTAGCTCGAGCCACCATATTTTGTTCGCTGGGGATTCGCTGAACACGATGGGTGGGAAATTACAGTTCATGACGGGTCCTTTTACCGATGATTTTGTTGCAGGACAAAATTCAGTGAGGATTCAGGCGGCATTGGGCGCGGAGGTTGTTTGTTGTGGACATGGTGCACCATTAAAAGGAAGTTTGAAATTCCCGTTTTAAGAAGCTGTAGTTTGCAGTAAGATCAATCATGCTTAAAGACATTGAACTCAAACATGATGACCTGGAAGCACTTTGCAAAGCTCATAATGTTCAAAAACTTGAGTTGTTTGGATCAGCATTGACTCAAGCTTTTCAGGCTTCAAGCGATCTGGATTTTTTGGTTACTTTTCAAAATATGTTGCCTGCCAAACGATCTGAGGCTTATTTTGGTTTGTGGTTTGGTTTAG
>JAYTKL010000002.1:0-4689 GCA_043730305.1 Deinococcales bacterium
ATCTGAACTGATCGAAGCGGCAAATCCTGTCAAACTCGAGCGGGTTCAAGGGCGCGTGAGTCTCGAGCACGTCAGTTTTAATTACGGTGATCGCGGCGAGGGCAAAGTGCTCGATAACGTCTCGCTCGAGGCTCAACCTGGCGAAGTCATTGCCCTGGTTGGTCCAAGCGGCGCGGGTAAAAGTACGCTGGTGACACTGATTCCAAGATTTTACGATGTCTCGAGCGGCAAAATTTTGATTGACGGCATTGACGTGCGCGATTTCAGTTTGCACGATTTGCGTTCCAGCATTGGCATTGTGCCACAAGAAACCCAGTTGTTCTCGGGAACAATCTTTGAAAACATTCGTTACGGCAAACCCGACGCCAGCGAGATTGAGGTCAAAGAGGCTGCCAAAGCCGCCAACGCCCACGATTTCATCTCGAATTTCCAAGACGGGTATGAAACGCTGGTCGGAGAGCGCGGCGTGAAGCTTTCGGGTGGGCAACGCCAACGGGTTGCGATTGCTCGAGCCATTCTCAAAAACCCAAGAGTTTTAATCTTGGACGAAGCCACCAGTGCGCTGGATTCCGAATCCGAATCTTTGGTACAAGAAGCCCTCGAGCGACTGATGCAATCCCGCACCACTTTTGTCATTGCGCACCGTCTGAGCACCGTGCGCAATGCCAACCGCATTGTGGTGCTCGAGAATGGCACGGTGACGGAGGTTGGCACGCACGAGGCGTTGATGACCCACGGGGGGCTTTACAAAGACCTTTATGACCTTCAGTTTCGGAGTTCTGATGTTGCAAATCAACTCGAAATGAACTGATAACACCCAAGCAATCAAATTCTAAGCTGCTTTTTGTGAAGCTCGAGATTTAGACTTAAACCATAACTCGACACGTTGTGAATCAAGCAATAAAGCATCTTTCACAAGCTTTTCCAAACGTAAACTAATGTCCATCGAAAACCCCGCAGACCCGTCAGACAAGTAACGCGCAACTGGCACATCATGTACCACCACCACTCGCTTAGAACGCTTTTGAACATGCTCGAATACTGTTGTTTGCATACTCACCTCGACTTTTTGCGTTTGATTTTCGCAATCGCATGAACTGTCACCACATAATACCCGTTATCCCAAGAAATTTTCACTCGAATTTTTCGAGAACCACCAGCACGACCTTCAAAATTAATCCCAGCTTGACGAGAGCGACTGTTCGGAAAATCCTTACTGACTGGCACACCGCTACCGATCACAGAAAAAACTTGTGACAAGGTGATGGCATCATCGTCCGAAGCGATTACAGCATGTTCAGGAACGATAATGGTGCGCTGTTCTAACGAAAGACGAATTCTGGCAACTTCGTCAGCCGTGGCGTACTCAACCGAAAAATCGAAAGCTTGCTCGAGGGTTAGTGGTGGCATTTTAATTCTCGCAAACGTCATGTACATCAAATTTTAAAGCAAATGATCAAATTAGCAATTCGGGTCTTGGGTACGCTCGAGTCTCGGGTTAGAATGACCAAGTGCCAGACTTAACCCAACTTGGAAAAGACATTGTCAAAGCCGCGTACCTCGAGGGGGATTTCTTACTCTCGAGCGGTCAACGCAGCAAGTATTACCTGGATAAATACCGTTTTTCGACCCATCCGAAGCTTTTAAAACCGATTGCCGAGGGTTTGGCAGCATTGCTGCCCAGTGGTCTGACGGTTCTGGCGGGTGTGGAACTGGGCGCTGTTCCGCTCGTGACCGCGCTCTCGCTCGAGACTGGATTGCCGTTTGTGATCGTGCGCAAAGGCGCAAAAGATTACGGCACGGCAAAGTTGCTCGAGGGTGTGCTGCCAGAGAACGCGAAACTGGCATTGGTCGAGGATGTGCTGACCACCGCAGGGCAAGCGATTCGGGCGGCAAATATTTTGAAAGACTTGGGTGCGAGTATTGAAAAAATTGTGTACGTGGTTGACCGTGAACAAGGCGCGGATGCCAACATTCGGGCAGCCGGTTTTGAACCTGCCTCACTGTTTACCAAAACCAGTTTGGGCATTTAACCAGTCTGACTTCCAAAGCAAAAATCTGGTATCCTCTCGAGCCAGACAGAACCAGTTTTGTCGCTCGAGGTTTTAAGTTTTTATGGACGATCACAACCCAACCCGCGTACCCCCTAGCAACCTTGACGCCGAAGCCAGTGTGCTCGGTTCTATTCTCTTGGACAATGAGGCATACTCGAGTTTAGAAGGAATGCTGCGCCCTGAGATGTTTTACAAAGAAGCCAACCGCAAGATTTTCATGGCGATGGAAAACTTGATTCAACGCGGGTCGCCAGTCGATACGGTCACGATTGTCGAAGAACTGCGCACCAAAAACCAGATCGATGAGGTCGGCGGCGTGGCGTACCTGGTGGGTTTGTCCGACAGCGTGCCAACCAGCGTGTACTCCAAGTTTTACGCAGGTATTGTGGTCGAAAAGGCGGGTTTGCGCAATTTAATATCTGCCTCGAGCAAGATCATGCAGCTTGCCTACGACGAATCCGCGCCCGTGGGCGAGTTGATGGATCGGGCGGAAAAACTGATTTTTGAGGTTTCGACCCAGAAAAAACAGCAGACCTTTTTGGGAATGCACGAACTGGTCACAGAAACCTTCGAGTACATTTCGACGTTATCAACCAACCCAAACTTCAGTACGGGCGTACCGACAGGTTTTCGTGATCTGGACGAGATGACCACGGGTTTGCAACCAGGGTCATTAAATGTCTTGGCTGCTCGTCCGAGCATGGGGAAATGCCTGACCGCCAACACCATCATGGACGTTCCAGGCACGGGTGAACGCATTAAACTCGAGGAATTTATACAGCGTCAATTGCGTTGTGTGTACGGTGTGGCTGCCAGTGGTAAAGTCCGACCAACTTTTGTCAGCGCTCATATTGACAGTGGCATCAAGCCTGTTTGGCGCGTCACCTCACGACTTGGCAGGTTTGTTGAGGTCACAGGGCATCATCCATTCTTAACCGCGACAGGTTGGCAGCCACTTCACGACCTGAAAATTGGCGACAGCATCGGTGTGCCTCGAGAAATGGCTTTGTTCGGTGATGACTCGAGCAGCCCAATGGAATTGGCGCGTTTAATGGCGTATTTCATCGCCGAGGGTGGTTTGACGGATAGCAGTCCAGAGTGGACGAACACCGACCCAGTGCTGATTCGGGATTTCTCGAGCATCATGTCAGAATTTTTTCCAGAACTCAGTTTGCGTCAAGAAAAAATCACGTATGTCATTGCTCGAGCTTATGTTTCAGGAACGCGAAAGAATCAAGCCAATCCACTGACCCAATGGCTGCGGTCGCTTGAATTGTGGGGGAAGTCCTCGCTCGAGAAACGTTTCCCAGATTGTGTTTGGCGTTTTGATGAAACACGATTGCGCGAATTCTTAAGGGTTTTATTCAGTTGCGACGGTTCGATTTATAGCTTGGCAGGACGGGCGCGGATCGAATTTACGGTGGCTTCAGAACACCTGGCTCGAGACGTGCAGCACGCGCTGGTGAAGTTTGGGATTGTTGCCAAATTCTGGCAGAAAACCGAGCGCTCTTACCGTGTGGAAATCACCGAACCGGAAGCGATTGCCAGATATCAAAAACGCATCGGTTGGTTGGGCGAGAAAGCATCTCGAGAATTCTCAAACACTCAAGTTCATCAAATTGCACACAGCAACCTTGGGCATGTTTCAAAAGAGGTTTGGGAGCGCGTCAAAACGCTTGCCAGAGCTAGTGGGTTGTCATTGACTAGACTTGCCGAATTGAGCGACGAGAACGTCTCGAGCGGTTACAACCCGCACAGCAACCGCAGCTTGCCGCAATACCGCTTGCGTCGTTACGCCGAAATTCTTGAAGACCCTGAACTTTCAAAACTGGCACACCCAGATTTGTACTGGGACACGATCTCGAGCATCGAATACTTGGGTGAACAACAGGTATACGACCTGACCGTGCCTGACGGCGCGAACTTTATTGCCCAAGATATCTGCGTTCATAACACTGCATTTGCACTGTCCATCGCACAAAACATTGCGATTAGACAAAATAAAACCGTTGCTGTTTTTAGTCTCGAGATGCCCGCATCGCAACTTGTATTGCGTATGTTGTGCGCCGAGGCTCGAGTGGACATGAACCGTGTGCGCAGTGGGGCATTGAACGATAAAGACTTTGAACGACTGGTCAATGCTGCTGGTAAACTTGCCGAAGCACCGCTTTTTATTGATGATGCCAGCGATTTAAACATCACCGAATTGCGTTCTAAGTCCCGTAAGCTCATGGCGGAACGTGATTTACAAATGATTGTGATTGATTACATGCAGCTCATGTCTGGTTCGCCAGGAAAAGGTAACGGCGGTGACAATCGTCAGCAAGAAATCTCGGTCATCTCGAGGGGTTTAAAGTCTTTGGCTCGAGAACTCAATATTCCAGTGCTTGTCTTGTCGCAATTGTCTCGAGCGGTCGAAGCACGCCCGAATCACCGTCCAATGTTGTCCGATCTTCGTGAATCTGGAGCGATTGAGCAGGATGCAGACTTGGTTGCTTTTATTTACCGTGATGAATACTACCATAAAGACAGTGAGAAGCAAGGAATTGCTGAGATTATTATTGGTAAACAACGTAACGGTCCGGTTGGAACTTGCGAGTTACAGTTTCATTCGCAGCACGTGCGTTTTAATGAC
>JAYTKL010000003.1:0-12108 GCA_043730305.1 Deinococcales bacterium
CGTGCCTCTAGCGGTATCCTCGAGCCTCAAACAGTCAGGCGAACCTTGGCTCATACGACCTTGCTTCAGATGGGGTTTACCGAGCCAAACTTTTCTCAAAGCTTGCTGGTGCGCTCTTACCGCACCGTTTCACCCTTACCCGTGTGACCGGGCGGTTTGTTTTCTGTTGCACTTTCCGTCAGCTTCACGCCTGTCCCTTGCGGGCTGGTTCGTTCGCTGCCCAGCCGTTAGCTGGCATCCTGCCTTGCGAAGCCCGGACTTTCCTCACACTTTGTCTGTGCGCGACCGTGTTCCTTTCCCAACGTTCACAATATCACGGCTCAACTCGAGGCTCAAAACCTGAACGTCACACCAAGTTTGAAACGGAATTCTTTCAAGAAATCTTTGAGTTCGATACCAAACGTCAACGACCAGATGCTGGCAAAATTCCAGGAGAAACTGGCTTCGGGGTCAAAACCGGTAAATTGCGCGGTGTTGGTGGTGGTGTTGTTTTGAACCTCGAAGGGCAGGGCAAATTTGATGCTGAAGGCATTGTCGGTGGTGGTGTAATTTAAAAAGATGGTGCTTTGCAAAATACGGTTGGAACTGAAATCGGTTCTGCCGAGGTTGACGTTGACACCCAAACGCAACTGATCGGTCAAATCTGCGCCAATGCTGAAACTGACATTGATGTTGCGGGCGTCCTCGGGTTTGTTCAAGAGTTCGTCAAAAAGATTGGTGTCAATGTTTAAATCCAGACCCGTTTGTTCTTTGAAGGCTCGAGACACCTCGTTCAGAATAAAGACCGTCAAGACCGTGTTGATGGCGCTTTGACTGACGCCGCCAATAGATATTCCTTGGCTCGAGTTGAGGGTCACGAGCGAGTACAAATCGGCTTCGGTCGGGTTGGCAAAACCGTCCGGTGCGAGGCTCGAGAGTTGGGTGTCGGTTTTGATTTTGAGGTTGCCTTCAATGTCGCGTTTGAAGGTCACGGTCAAAACCAGCATGACTTCGAGCGGTCTGCTTTTGATGTCGTTCGGATCGCTCAGGCTGCGCAGCGCAGTGGTGATCGTGGTTTTTCCGACCAGTCGTATAGTTGGGTAAATTCCCGAGACTTGGTTAAAACTGGCATTTACCGAACTCAGGTAGTAATTGTAACTGCCCAGCTTCAGCACGCCTTTGCTGCCGCTCACCTCGAGCGCCTCGACCGCGCCGTTGAGTTCAGGGGCTGCCAGCGTGCCACCGAGTTGAAGATCGCCTCCAGCCTCGAGCTTGAGAAGCGATTCGTTGATTTTCAGACCGCTTGGGGCTTTGATCCGAATGCCCTGGAATTTGATGCGTTCAAAAACTGGGTTCTTTCGTTGTTCAGTTTGAGGCACAGTGGTTTGAGGCACAGTGGTTTGAGGCGCAGCGCTGGCGGCTGGTTTTGGCTCAGTTTTGCCTTGGTTCAGGCTGCCCAGCGCCCTGTTGACCGTAACATTGCCAGTCATCAGATAATCTCTGCCGTTACCGCGCATCTCGAGGTTGGCATCCAATGAACTGTCAGACAGGAAATAATCTGGGATTCTAAAATTCAGGTCTTTGCCAACCAGTTTCAAGTTTAAACGCGGTGAAATATCGCCCGTGATGGTCATGTTGCCGCCTTTTTTGGCAGTCGCACTGAGCTTAAAACCGCCCGAATCACCGAACGCCCTGGCGTTGATGTCCTCAATGCGTCCAAGTGGGCTGACCTCGAGCGAACCCGTCGCCCTGGCTTCAAGGTTCTCGAGTTTGATTGGCGTCCAAGAAACCAAGTTTGCGGTGGCGGTGGTGTCCAGTGCCGCATTGAAGCTCTCATCGGTGGTGATCTGCCCTTTGATCTCGAGCTTGTTGTTCTCGAGTTTTCCGTTTAATTGTTTGGCGTTCAACCGCACGCCCGCCAGTCTGCCCTTAAAGTTTTCGACGTTCAGCACCGCGTCAGGTTTGCCGTACTCGCCTTTCAACTCCAGGTTGAGCGTACCGCTGGCTTCCGGGTTTAAACCGCGCAAGGTGGGCAAAAGGTCGAGCACTGGCGTGAAGCTGGTGTTGCTGAACCCCAGTTTGAGGTTAACCAAGTTTTTGCTGTAACGTCCCGAACCCAACCATTCACCACCATTTTTGGAACGAAGGCGCAAACTGTCCAACTCGAGGTTGCCCTTGGAAAAAACCGCGCTCGCCGCGCCGATCAGGGCGTCTTGTCCCTCACCAATCTCGAGTTTTTCAAACGAGGCTTTGACATTGCCCGCAAGTGGGTTTTTGATCGGAATGTCGTAACGGGCGACGCCGGTCACCAATGCCGTGCCTGGCAGTGCACCGAAGACCGAACCCAAGAGCGCATGAAATGGGGCGTTGCGCAAATCCAAATTGCCTGTAATGCTTTCGCCGTCGTAAGAACCCTGAAAGTCAGAATCGCCGTAAGAATTGAGCTTGAGCGCCGTATCGCTTTCGCTCTGAACGGGTTGCTTGCTGCTGCCGAGCGTTCCCTTAAAACGAATGCTCGAGTCTGCCGCCGAACCCGAGACTTGCAAGCGCACGTGAGTTTCCCCCGCAGCATTGTTATCGGTGGTGCTGGGCAGCGTTAAATCTGGCACGCTGATCAAAAACGTCGTGATGCCGTCCACAATTTGCAAACCGCCGTAAATTCGTCCTTTGGCGTTTGGTGCAAATTGATGCACGACCGCGATTTCCTCGAGTTTGACCGTGTCAAGGCTGGCGGTGATCGAGTACGGGTTGCTGTCGGGCGCACTGTGGGTGTACGCCTCGAGTGCTGGCAACAGGTTTGAAATCCCGCCACTGCCTTCAAATCTGGCTTTGCCGCCCAAGGTGAGAGCGCTGCCGCTGGCGGTGAACGAATCTTGATTGAGCACAATCGTCGCGGTGGTCGTGGCGCTCAGTCCGCTGGCTTCGATCGGAAAGCTTTGCGCCAGTAATCTGCCCTGAATGCCTTTGGCGTCCAACGTGAGCTGCCCCTGAATCTTGCCCTTGTTGTTTTTGCCGTTCAGATCAAGTTTTAAATCTCCCTGCCACAAGTCATTCTCGAGTTGAAACTGCCCTTTGGCGGTGCCTGGCGTTCCGGCGTAATCGAGCGCAATCTGGGCGGGTTTGTTGTTTTCGCTCGAGAACAAGGCGCTGCCCGTACCATCAATTTGCCAGCCCACCGCCGGAATCTCGAATGGTGTCTTTACGTTTGACCAGTTCGCCTTGGCTGTCCCCTTGATTGACATATTGTTTTGCAACTCGAGGTTCGCATCCAAGCTCAGGCTGCCGCCGTACCCTTCGAGTTGCAACGCCGCCAGGTCAAGTTTTGGCATCTTGCCGATCAGTTTGGATTTCTCGAGCGTGAATTTGCCAGTGTTGATGCCGTCTTGCACCTCGAGCGTGGCGCGAAGGTCGTTCAGCACATCGCTCCCCTCGAGCGAGACATTGGCTTTGGCATTCAACTTCCCCTGGTTTGCCTCGAGAAGCGCCTTGGGTTTTGCCAGTGTGTCTGAAGGCGAAATTTTGATGGTTGTGGCGCGTTCCTTGTACTCGAGGCTGCCTGAGAGACTGCCTTTGGCATCCAGTGCAATTGAGCCAGTCGTCTGAACGCCGCCGAGGTTCGCGCCGTTCGGGTCTGGGTTCAGTTTGGACTCGAGCCTGACCTCGAGTGGTTGTAAGTTTGCTGTTAAACCCAAGCGCATCCCGAACGCGTAAACATCGCCCTCGAGTTTTGGCGCGTCAAACGCACCCGAAAGTTGCAGGCTGGCAACGCCCGAATTTTCGATTTCAGTGCCGTACAAACTTTGTTTGGGCAAACCATCCAATTCAATCAGACCCGTCCATCCTTTGGCTTGGGTGGCGTTGGCATTGCCTTTGGCACTGATGCCATTGCTGCTGGCATTCACGTCCAAGTTGAGGTTGTCTTTGGTGTAACGTCCAACGATTTCGCCCGTTGCTATGCCGCTCAAAACACCCGTAAAGCCCAGGTCAAGTGCGGGTGAGGTGATGCCGCTCGAGTTGAGTTTGAGTTTCTGACCAGATACCGCAAGCTCGAGGTTGGTGACACTGGCATTCACTCCATCCCAGGCAATTTCACCGCCCTCAAAAAAGGCTTTACTTGCCAATTTCTCGCCGCTCCAGTTGAGAAAGAGTTTCATGTCTGGCACGGTGATGCTCGAGAATTTGGGCTGGGTCAAATTGCCCGTAAAATTAAAGTTGGGTTTGAAGATCGAACCGCCTAAAGTCGCGTTGCCAGTGGCGCGACCCGCCGCCGACTCGAGCACAGATTTTAAATCGAGTCCAAGATTTAAACTCCCTGAGAGCTTGGGATTGAAACGGTCTTCGCCCTCCTCGAGTTTGATGCTGCCAGTTGCAGCGTTCTCGAGTTTGATTTGATACTGACCGTCGCCTGTGCCCCGCAGGTTGATGCTCGAGATTGCGTCTGGCAACCCTGAAAGCCGCACGTCGGCACTGCCTTCAAGATTGGGGTAATTGCCCTCGAGCGCACCGTCAAATTCCACACCGTACACTTTGGCTTGTCCAGCCAGAGCAATTTTGGCGGTCGTCATCACATCTCGAGCGCTCAGTTTGAGCTTGCCGCTGGCACTGCCCGAAAATGTTGCGTCCGCCTCGAGTTGCGGATTAAGCAGCTTGCCACTGACATTCACCAGCGCACTGGCAGTCCAATCGTCTTGATTGCCAGGACGGAATTTCTCGAGTTTCAAGTCACCCATCACATTTGGATCGCTGGCGTCTCCAAAGAGTTTTGCCGAGCCGTCCACAATGCCTTGCACACCAAAAGACTCGAGATTGATGTTGCTCAGTTTTGCGTTGATGCCGTCCGATTTCAGGCTCGAGTCAATCGAACCAATTACACTGAGATCGCCACCCAAAAGCTTGGCGTTTAAATTGGTGGTGGCTTTGTTGGCTTCATATTGCGCGTCGCCAGAAAGGGCAAAAACGCCGATTTTCTCGAGTTTGCCTGTGGCTTGAAGGTTACTGAGATTCGCCTGAATCCCTTGTCCATCATCGCTGGCAGTGAGAAGCCCCGAAACCTCGAGCGTGCCAAGGTTCACGGGCAGCAGAGGCTCGAGTTGAACTTGTTTGAACTCGCCGCTCGCTTGCCACAAGCCGTTCGTCAAATCCGCCTCAAGCTGAATTTTGTCGCCCTCGAGTTTGGCTCTCAACGTGCCGTTGTCGTAACTGGCGTTCAGGTTGGCATCCAGATCGTCGCTGGCATCATCAAGTTTGCCCGTCAAGTTCAGCACAGGATTTGCCCAGTTGCCGTGCGCCTCGCCAGTTGCTGCCAGGGTCAATTGCTCGGGTTTGCGCCACAACGCGCCAATGTCAAAGCGTTCAAGCTCGATGGTTGCGGTTAAATCCCTGGTGATGTTTCCTGGCAGCACGGCATTCACGCGACCATTCCGCCAATTCAGCGCCAACGCCAGGTCATTGCGTCCAATCAACTCGAGTTTGGCGGGTTTACCGAGCAAATCACCGCTCGAGTTGAGATTGCCACCAAAACCCACAGTTTTTGACCAGGACAGCGTCCCCTCTAGCTCGAGGGCGCTGTCTTGGTAGGCGGCTTTGGCTTTGTTCAGACGCAAATTGACTTGCTCAAGTCCGTCCAAACTTCCCTCGAGCAACCCCAGCACTTGATCGCCTGTGATCGCAACGTTAAAGCGCTTACCGTCAAACCCAGCCTCGAGTTTGATGCCTGGGGCAATTAAACCAAAGCTTGCCGTCCCCAGAACCGCCGTGGCTAAGACTTTTGGCTGCTCGAATGTACCCGTTGCACTGCCCGAGAATTTGGCGGGTGCGAAATTAAAACTCGAGTCACCCGTGAAATTGGCTTTCAAATTCGGGTACAAACTGCCGTTGAGTTCTGCCGCCATGTTTTGATACTCGAGCTTGAGTTGTTGCGCCTCGAGTTGCGCGTTTTTGTAATGCAGCGTTCCGCCGAATTTCACGCCCGCAACCGTGCCAGTCAGGTTTTGCGCCGTGACATCCAAGTTTTGAAACTTGAGGTCGCTCTTTATATTGCCAAGAAGTTTTTGCCCCAGAACATCTTCCAATCCCGCCAAACTCGAGATTTCAACATGCCCCGTTCCGTTCACGCCGCTCGAGTTGAGTTCGGCGCTGGCATCAAGGTTTGCCGCATCCCAGGCTGCTTTGGCAGTCAATTTTGAACCGATTAAACTTGCCTCGAGCGTGGTGATTTTTTTCAGTAACGTTCCATCAGCATTCAGTTTCAGGTTTCTCGAGTTTTCACGTGCATCGCCGGACAGTTGCCCGCGCAGACCGTCCAAGTTGAGTTTGGCATTGACTTCTGGGTACAAAGCACCCGAAATCTCAAACGTGTATTTTCCTGGCAGTGTCCCCTGTAGCTGTGCGTTCAATTGCCCAGCCTCGAGTTGCGCCGTGCCATCCGCCCTAATATCAAAAGCGTTCAGTCGCTCGAGTTTTAACGCCCCAGAACCTGCCTCGAGTTTGAAATCTGGGATAGTTAGGCTGCCACTCACCCAACCGCTTGCAGAGACGCCCACAATGCGCAACAGCCGCAAATCCAGATCGAGTTGCTCGGCGCTCAGACCAGCATTGCTTAACTTAAAATCGCTGCTCGAGGTTTGACCCAAACCCGCGTTGCCACCCACCGACCAGTTTTGCCCCTCGAGTTTGGCTTGGGCGCTCAGTCGCACCACTTCGCCATCAACTTTGGCATTGACGCTTTTCAGTTTGGCAACAACCTCAAGTTTTGCGCCCAGCTTGCCACTGGCGTCAAAATTCAGTCGTCCAGGTTGAACCGTTCTTGAAATGTTTTCGGGTAATGCCGATGCTGTCCCAGCCAAATCCAGATCGCCTTTTGCCGTAAATTCGCGCAAGTTGGCGGTGGCGTTCAAGTTCAAAACACCCTTTGACTCGAGCCTTAAATTTGGATCGGTCAACTCGCCCGAGACTTGCACATCAACCGTCGCACTTTGCCCCCAAGCCGAGTAGGGCAAGCTCAGAGCGCCATTCCAACGCCCTCCATCAAACACCAGAGCGTCTGTTCCTCGAGTGATGCGAATGCCCAGAACTTGCCCCAGCGAAGCCGAAAATGTTAACTCGGCTGGCTCGAGACTGACTTTTCCACCTGGTACGGCTTGCGAATAATTCAAAATCCGAAGTGTTCCGCTCGTCTCGAGCAACTGCCCAGATTTTGCGCCAAATTCGAGATTGGAAATGGCGGCAATTTCGATGGGGTAGTTTGATTTTTCAGATTTAATTGACAGGGCGGACACCTCGAGCGGAAACTTCCAACTTGCGGCGTCAAGCCTGAGCGGTAATGCTCCGCCAATGGAAGCGTTAAACGAACCATCTGGCAACCAATTGGCTTTGATTGGAAAACCCGAAATATCAGAACTGAGCGCACCCTTCAAGCGCTTTTTCTCGAGCTTCAATCGTCCACTGAGAAGACTTTGGGTGTTTGAAAACAGTTCAAGATTCAATTTCTCGAGCGCCACCTCACCCGTCATGCTCGAGTCAACAGAAATTTTTGCCTTGCCACCCTGGGCATCTTGCAGATTCGCGGTTGCATTCCAAGTTTTCAAATTACCGCGCACTCGAGCATCCAAATTGATAGCATTTTCAGCCGCTCCCAAATTGGCACTGACACCAGCATTGAACTCGAGTTTTGGTAGGCTGACCAAACCATTCACGTTCACCAGCGTCTCGAGTTGTTTGGGCAAAGTCGTGCCCGCAAAAGCCGCCAAAAACCCGCTCGGTGCATTGCCCGAAATATTCAACGCACTCCAAGCGCCGTTTGTCTCGAGTTTCCAAGATTCCAATTTTGGTGAGACTCCACTCGAGACCGATTGCAACTGACCACGCCAAGCCGAATCCATCACATGCTCGAGGTTTAACCCTAGCGTTGCATTGAGTTTGCTCTCAAAAACCTGCCCTTGAATCGTGCCATTCAAACCGCCTTTAAGACTCAAGTCGAGATTTGAACCATTCAATTTGGCAGTGGCTTGAACTGTTTGTGCATTCAACACATCCCCACCAAATGCCCCAGTCCCGCTCGAGGCTTGAAGCAAGCCGCTCGAGTTTTTTCCTTGCATCTCGAAGCTGGCTTGAACTTTTTCGAGTTTGATGTTTGCGCCTGTATCACTATCACTCAAGTTTTGTTTGGTAAAATTGATTTCAAGTTTTTTCTGAATTTTCAAGGTTGATTGTTTTTTATTTTTTGTAGGGGTGATGCTTGTCATTTTGGTTTTCAAACCTGTAGCCAAATTGAATTCTTTCAAAAACCTGTTGAAGTCTTCGGTCTTCCCATTCGCACCGTCTGTATCGAGCTTGACCGAAATTTTATTGCCCTCGAGTTGCCCCGAACTTTTAAAGCTTGTAAGGTTAACGCTCGAGCCGTTCCGCACCGCTTGCGCCGCCATGCCCTCGAGTGCGCCTGAAATCTTTTTGCCGATCAAATCCGCATTTGCCCTGAATTGCTCGAGTTTGAAATCTGTATTGTTCCAAAATCCTGAACCCGTTTTGGCATTCAGTTGTCCGTTGATGTTTTTGTCTCGCAAAGTGGCGTTGGCATTAAAATCTTGCAACTCGAGATTCGTGTCTTTCCAAGCGCCACTGCCCGTTTTTGCCTCGAGCGTGCCTGTTATTTTTTCGCCTGACTTTTCGACGTTTAGTGTAAATTTTTCAAGCTTGGCGCTTGCATCTTGCCATCCGCCGTTGCCCGATTCTGCTTGGAGTGTGCCGCGAAGTTCGCCGCCTTTTACTTCGGCAGTCAAGTTCAGTTGCTCGAGGTTGGCACTGATATCTTGGTAATTGCCTGTGCCGCGACCAGCCTCGAGTTTGGCGTTGAGTTTGTCGTCAATCCAAGTCCCGTTGGCTTTGAACTGACTCAAGTCAATCTTGGCTTTTTGGTACGCGCCCACTCCCCTATTTGCCTCAAGCGTGGCAAAAACCTGCTGGTTTAACAAACGTCCCTCGAGTTTGAGTTGCTCGAGTTTGGCGCTTGCGTCTTTGGATTTTCCAATACCAGTCGCGGCTTGCAACGTGCCGCTCAATTGCTCGTCAATCCAACTGCCTGCGAATTTCATTTGCTCAAAATTGGCAGTGAAGTCTTTCCAAGCCCCGTTTGCCCGTTGCGCGGTCAGTGCGCCATCAATGGCATTGCCGTTCAGGTTGGCATTCAGTTTCAAACCTTCAACGTTACCTGTTGCGCCCTGGTAACTCCCCGAAGCTTGAAGGGCTTCAAGGTCGCCCGCAAAAATCTGGTTCTCGAGCTTGCCGTTCAATTTAAATTGCTCGAGCTTGCCTTTGGCGTTCTGATATGCGCCCGTCGCTCGAGCACCCCTCAGATTGCCAATGACAATGTTGTCTTTCAGTTTGGCATTCAAAACCACTTGCTCAAAGTTTGCACTGGCATCTTTTTGGTATGTTCCCGACACGGCGGCGGCTGTCAGTTTGCTTTGAATCATGCCATTGTCGCTACTGGCTTCGAGCAAGACCGCGCTCAGGCTTGCGCTGGCATCTTGATAATTTCCTGAAGCTTTACCCGTCTCGAGTTTGCCCGAAAATCCAGTTCCTTGCATAACCCCAGAAAACGCAAATTTTGCCAGGTTTGCGCTGGCTTGTTCAAACTGACCCGAAGCCCGTAAACCCGTCGCATCGGCGCTCAGTCGTTGATTCTCGAGTTTGGCATTGAGGTTGAATTGCTCAAAGTTTGCCGTGATTTTT
Source organism: Deinococcales bacterium (assembly GCA_043730305.1). Classification (GTDB taxonomy): domain Bacteria; phylum Deinococcota; class Deinococci; order Deinococcales; family JAAFIG01; genus JANXTZ01. Next base: position 9,709 of record JAYTKL010000003.1, read on the forward strand.
TGCCAACTGCCACTGGCGCGACTGGCTTGAAGGTTGGCTTGATATTGCGCCGCTTGTTTGTTTGCTTTCAGTTTGAAATTCTCGAGTTTGAATGCCTGACCCGCATAAACGCCTTGCGCCAGATTGCCCAGCACGTTGCCACGCAGATTTGAGTCTTCCAACTTTCCCGATGCCGCGTTGGTGAAATCCAGATTTCCCTCGAGCGTTTGGGCACTCAATGTATCGCGTCCCAAGTTGCCCTTTACACTTGCGGTTATAAATTTCGCAACACTGACGTTACTGTTTTTCAGGTTGTACTGACCGTTCAACTCGAGTTTTGAAACCAGAAGTTGATCTGTGACGTTTGAGGCATTAGCGCTGCCAAGTACGGCTTGGATTTGCAATTTTTCATTTTCGAGCTGACCTTTAGCCAGCACTTGCAACGCTTGAATTTGATAGCCTTCAAACTGACCCTCGAGCGATTGGCTTTGAATCGTAAAACCCAGATTCTTGCCGCTCGAGTTGAGGCTGGCTGTGGTTGTCTCGATTTTAAATGGGTTCTTTTGATACGTTCCAACCGCGCTCAAGAGTAGAAGATCGGTTTTAAATTGGAATGCCTTTCCAAGTACAACATCAAGATTGTTTGCCACCAGTGTTTTGGTTTCAAGTTGCCAATCCTTACCCGTCGCAGATAGCGCTCCAAGGTTTACATTTCCCGTCATCCTCGAGCCAACCCGAACGAGATTGGCGTTCAAGTTTTGGGTATTTGCCGCAATCCCCTCGAGTTTGCCATATAGGCGTTGTGCGCCCAACTTCGCCTCGAAATTGGCGGTGGCAAGCTTATTCGGGTTGGTCGTGTTCAGATTGCCAGTCAGCTCGAGGTTTGTGAAACCCAGCGGATTGTTTTGGACCGTGACACTGCCCGTTTTGACGTTCGCAGACACCTCGAGTTTGCCGTTAATGGGTTGCGCACTGGCTTTGATGTTTTGCACGTCAAAGGCTGTCCCAAAAAGTTTCCCAACCAAACTGATCGCACTCAGGTTGCCGCGAAGTTGCCCGTTACTTTTGGCACTGGCAACCAAACTCGAGGCTTTCAACCGTTGCCCTTGAATGCTGGCATCGAGCGTTGAGGCTTGAATATTCAGATCAAATTTCTGAGCGCTGACGTACGTTATTCGAGCCGTCAAATTGCTGGCTTGCAATTGCTGCCCTTGTATTTTTGCGTTTACATTTTGCGCGGTGACATCAAGCTTGATTTTTGACTGGGCAATTGAACCTTTTGCCTTTAAAGCCACGGCATTGACGCGTTGATTTTGAAATTCTCCCTCGAGCTTGTCGGCGGTTACATTAAAATTGATTCCTGTTTTGCCGCTAGAAACTTGTCCAACCGAATTCTCAATCGTGATTGGTTTGTTCTGGTATCTTGCTGAGAACGAACCGCGCCAGTTGGCGTTAAAGTCTCGAGTCGCAAGGTTATAAGTTCCAGTTTGAATCTCGAGTTTACCCACCGTGCCACTCAAGTTCAGGCGGTTTTGTTTGAACGTTCCTGTTAACGCGATCTGTTCAGGATTCCAGTCCAAACCCAATTTTTTGATCTGGACGCCCAAACCGAGCCGCTCAAGTTCTGGTTTGCTGGGCAACGTGCCGAAAGCTTTAAATGCCAGATTATCGGCTTGACCTTTGACCGAAGCGCGAACCGAACCATAGGTTAGAAGCGCGTCAATTTTGGGGAAAACTTGCCCACTGATCGTTGCGCCCTTCAAGAGTGAATTCGTGATTTTGGCATTGGTGTTGACTTGATTGTTCTTGACAGTCACATCCGCCAGAATTGGAATTCCAAAAGCCTTTGCCGTAACTTTTGCTGTGCCGTCGGTATTCACAAACTCGAGTTTTGCCACACCAGAAATTTGCCCTTGCGAGGATTTGGGCAGCAGCGCATCGAGGGCACTCAAATTGACTTCGCCGCTCGAGTTCAGAACGCCATTCTCAAATTTCAACTCGAGTTTTCGCCCTCCCGCCGTGAATATTTGCCCACCCGCCGCAAGGCTCGAGCCGAGATTGGCGTAAACAGTTCCGCTCAAAACATTCGGGCTGCTCGAGATGCTGGCGGTGGTTGAAAACTTGAACGGTGCAAGTTGCAAACTGCCTTTTACCAGCGCCGAAACGACTTTTTCGGGTAGCGGTGAATAGCTTAAATTTCCGTCGAGTACAATATTTTTGCCTTGACCGGTGGCTTTGATCACGCCATATTCGGTCTTGGCATTCAGTTGTCCCAACAGGTTGCCGTTAAACAAATAAGTTGCGTCGCCCGAAAGTGTTGCTTGCTGCCCCGAATAGCTGACCAACCAATTGCGCGGTTTGATGCGCACGCGGTCGCCTTGCAAGAACGCCTCGAGTTTGTCGGCACTCCAGTAACCGTTC
>JAYTKL010000004.1:0-8401 GCA_043730305.1 Deinococcales bacterium
TCGTGCATGGCTTGATGCACTTGATCCAGCACCGCAAGTTGGGTCGGCAGTTTGCCAAATCGCGTCGGTTGAATGCCGTTCTTATCGACCAGACACGTCACCTCCACGCAGCCGTCTTGCGCCAGATTGTCAATCAAGCCGTGGTTGATGACGTTACCCGAAATCACCTGCGGACGATTGAAAACAATGCCTTCAATAATGTTCGAGGCAAATTCTGGGCTGCGCTCGAGCGAAATCGCGGCTTCACCACGGCGTTCGCGTTCGATCAGTGATTTGACCTCGTTATCGTGGTCAATGCGCCACTGAGGCCAGTTGTTGGCGTAAAAACTGCTTTCGCCCTTGTACTCGGCTCGAGTGTATTTGCTAAGCAAGTCTTTGCGTTTGCGAAAGTAGGGTACGTACTCGCTAAAATGTCCGCTCGATTCGGTCGGAAACGCGCCGAAGTGCTTGAGCATCTCAAAACGAATGATGTCACGCTCGTAAATTTCAGGTTTTTCGGTTAACTCGAGCAAACGCGGCATGATGTCAATGCCATTGTGAAAGAGTTCAAAAATCCAGGACATGTGGTTGATGCCCGCACAACGATAGGTCAACTTGGAGGCGGGAAGCTCGAGAAATTCGGCAAGTTCGGCGGCGGTGTTCTGAATCGAGTGGCACAAGCCGATCACGGGCAGTTTGGTGGCTCGAGAGGCGGTCAAAACCAGCGCCGACATGGGGTTGGTGTAATTCATAATGACCGCGTTGGGCGCAAGTTTTTCGATGTCGCGGACAATCGCTAGCCAAGCTGGGGCGGTGCGTAAAAATTTCATCAAGCCGCCAGGACCGGCGGTGTCGCCAATGCACTGATCGACCCCGTATTTGAGTGGAATATCGTTGTCAAACCGAACCGTCTCGAGTCCCGAAACTTCGATGGTGTTGATGACAAAATCGGTGTTGGGCAAAAGCTCAAGACGGTTGGTGCTCGAGCTGACTATAAAATTCTTGTTGAAACGCTTGACGGTCAATTCGGCAATTTCGTGCGACTGCGCGAGGCGCACTGGGTCAATGTCAATCAGGGCAAATTCGCCCTTGTCTAAACCTTCAATGTTGAGAATATCAACGATCATTTGCTGGGCAAAAACTGCACTGCCAGCGCCAATAATGGCAATCTTGGTCATGGGTTATCCTTTTTTTGATGTGGTGGCTTCGAACAGCAATTGCTGCCTCGTTCAATCGAAAGTTTAAGCTCGAGTGAAAGGTGGGTTTAAGCCTGTGAGGTCTTGACCAGATTTTAAGGATTTCATATTTCACCTGTTGTTGCGACAAAACCAGACTAGCACAGGTTGAAAGTTCTATAGCAATCTAATTTCGAGCAACATCACGTAGAATGAAAAGACCAGCAACGCTCGAGCGTCAGGAGATTTTTTTATGAATGCACTCGTTTGGGAAGGTCCGCGCTTGTTTGTCATGCGCCAACAAGATACACCTCGAGCGTCGAGCAACGAGGTCGTGCTGCGGGTGGCTTTTGCCGGAATTTGCGGTTCGGAATTGAGTGGCTATTTGGGTCACAATGCCTTGCGCGTGCCGCCGCTCGTGATGGGTCACGAGTTTTCGGGTGAGATCACCGAACTTGGCGAAACCGCTCTCGAGATTAACCCGACGCTAAAACTTGGGCAGCGAGTCACGGTCAATCCGTTGGCTTCGTGTGGGACTTGCGATTACTGCAAAAAAGGCTTGAACCACCTCTGCCCCAAGAGAAAACTGATTGGAGCACACCGCGCTGGGGCGTTTGCAGAATTTGTCAGCGTTCCAGCCGAACTGGTGCATGTGCTGCCAGAAAGCATTTCAACTCGAGATGGGGCGCTCGCCGAACCCGTGGCGGTGGCGGTACGAATTGCAGAATTGGCGGGCAACGTTCAAGATCAAACCGTTTTAATCATCGGCGCGGGTCCTATCGGGTTGCTGGCATTGCAAGTGTTGAAAGCTAACGGGGCGCGTCAAGTTTTTGTTGCTGATCTTGACCTTGAACGCCTCGAGATGGCCGGTAAATTGGGCGGCGAAATGCTCAATCCAAAAGCCGTCGATGTTGTTGCTACAGTCCGAGAAGCCACAAACGGTTTGGGTGCTGCCGTCAGCGTGGATGCAGTTGGCGCAACCGTGACTCGAGCGCAGTGCGTGGCAGCGACCCGTTCGGCTGGAACAGTGATTCTGTCTGGACTTCACGAAGAAAACACCCAAATGCCAACCGCCGACATCATTCGCCGCGAAATCTCCTTGAAAGGCTCTTTTGCCTACACGCCCGCCAATTTTGCCCAAGCACTCGAGATGCTGATTCAAAACCAAATTCATTTGGACAACATCATCGAAGCTCCACTCGAGGAGGGCGGCAAGTGGTTTGAGCGGCTGATTTCTGCCCCTGGCAATATCGCCAAAGTGCTGCTGATTCCCAGCTCGAGTTAAAACATGCTCGAGTTCAACTTTTAGAAAGGAAATTTTCATGGCGAAAACCCAGAAATTAAGTGCTTCACAGTATGTCTTTGGCATCACCTTGCTGATTTCATTTGGAAGTCTGCAACTTCAATCCGACTCGAGCGCCTTTCCAGCCTACCGCGCGATGGCGGTCAAACAACTGCGTTTGGTTGATGAACGCGTCAAATGTACCTACTGCCATGTCAATGCCACTGGTGGCGACCCCTGGAATCCGTTCGGGCAAGAGGTTCAAGATGCCCTGACCGAAAACTTCCCGCAAACCCTGTATGAAGTTTTAAAAGAAAAAAACGATGCCGATGGTGACGGTTATTTTGACGCGCTCGAGGTGTTTGCGGGGTCACTGCCAGGAGATAAAAGCACAATGCCACTGGTCGATGCCAAGACCTTGAAAGAACGGTTTGAAAAAGCTGGCGGCTTTGATTTGTTCAAACCACAATGAAAATCTCGAGCCGACTTGAATGGCTCGAGGTTTCAGATATTGCGAATCCATTACGCCCTAGACGGTGCGCGGGGCGCACCCTACGAATTCAGACCTGTTACGCCAATTCTTCGATCGCACCAAGTTTACGAAACCGTGCCGAACGTTGCTGCATCAATTCTAAACTCGAGAGTGATTCAAGGCTTTGAAGTTGCTCGAGCAGCGCTTTTTTCAGGTTTTCGGCTGCCAGGTTGGCGTCGTTGTGAGCGCCACCTTTGGGTTCTGGAATCACCGAATCCACAATGTCAAATTGCAGTAAATCTCGAGCGGTCAGTTTTAAGGCTTCGGCGGCTTTTTCGGCTTCTTTCACGTCTTTCCAGGCAATGACCGCGCAAGACTCTGGGCTGATGACGCTGTAAACGGCATTCTCGAAGATCAGGACTTTGTTGCCCACTGCAATCGCCAGCGCCCCACCAGAGCCGCCCTCACCGATCACAACGCTGATGACAGGCACTTTGAGTCGCGTCATGCGTTGAATGCTCTGGGCGATCAACCAGGCTTGCCCGCGCTCCTCGGCGGCAATGCCAGGGTACGCGCCTGGGGTGTCGATTAAGGTGATAATTGGTAAGTCAAACTTTTCGGCTAAATCCATCAGGCGCATGGCTTTGCGGAAACCCTCGGGGTGAGCCATGCCAAAATTGCGTTGAATGTTTTCTTTGGTGTCGCGCCCCTTCTGCTGCCCGATCACGACCACGCCGCGACCCTCGAGTCTCGCCAGACCGCCGACAATCGCGGCATCTTCGCCGATGGCGCGGTCGCCGTGCAATTCGCGGTAATGCGTGAAGGTTTTGGCAAAATAATCCAGCGCCGTCGGGCGACCCGCGACCCGCGCCAACTGAACCCGTTGCCAGCGTGAGAGCGCATCAAAAGTCTCTGAGCGCAGCCGCTCGAGGCGTTTGGTCATCAACTCGAGTTCGTCGGTCATGTCCACGCCGTTTTCCTTGCCGTAAGTCTCGAGTTCCGCGATGCGCGTCTCGAGTTCGATCACTGGTTTTTCAAATTCGAGCGCCATGCTTAACCACGCCTTCCAAACAAGCCGCCCTTGGCTGGGACTGGCGTCACTTCGACTTCGATGGCTTTGACTTCGACGGCTGGCTGATTGGTCAGGGTGCTGATCAAATCTGCCAGCATTTGTCGGTGCTCGCGCCGGTCGAGCACCATGTCAATCATGCCGTGTTCCTCGAGAAATTCGGTGCGTTGGAAGCCTTCGGGCAGGTTTTGTTTGATGGTTTGTTGTATCACCCGTTGACCCGCGAAACCCACGAGCGCCCCTGGCTCGCCGACAATCACATCGCCGATGGCGGCAAAACTGGCTGCCACACCGCCGGTGGTTGGGTCGGTTAACACCGTGATGTAGGGCATTTTTTCCATCCCCAGTTCCTCGAGCGCAAAAGTGGTTTTTGCCATTTGCATCAGTGACAACGCGCCTTCCTGCATTCGCGCCCCGCCGGAAGTTGCCACCAAAACCACTGCCCGCTTTTCTCGAGCCGCAATTTCGACCGCACGGGTGATCTCTTCGCCCTCGGCGCTACCCATGCTGCCGCCAGAGTAATCAAAATCCATGACGATCAACTGAATTCTCAACCCGCCGAGCGTGGCTCGTCCTGCCATGATCGCATTTTCACGACCCGTTTTCTTCTTGGTGCGCTCGAGCCTGGACGGGTAGCTTTCGGTGTCGGTGAATTTGAGCGCGTCCACAGAACGCACTTTGCCAGAGGTCAACTCGAAAGAACCCGCGTCGGACAAGGCTTCAATCCGTTTTTTGACAGGCAAACGATGATGGAAGGCGCACTTCGGACAAACCCTGAGCGCCTGCTCGAGTTCTTTGTTGTAAATTTGCGCCCCACAGTTGGGGCATTTGCTCCACAAGTCTGGCAGGTCGTCGTTGGATTGTTCGCGTTTGGGTCCGCGCCGTTGAAAAAATCGCGCCAGGGTCATGAATCGCTCCTGGGGGCAATGAAATTTTGAAACAAAGACTTCACGACCACAGTCTACTTGTTCTGAAACTATTGCGTGTCACCCTGAACGCATTTGAAATTTACTGGGCTTGGTACAAGATTTCTCAAAACCGCCTTTAAGTCCTCGCAGCAGACTCGACGTTGCTCAAAAATTCTGGCTTTAGATTGTTGTAAGTTGTCAATTTAAGCTTTGCCTGTCGCTTTTTTTGCCTCCAACTCGGGTATTCCACGGGATGATTCGGCTTGGCTGGCAATGGCGGCAGCGTTCATCTCAGAGCGTCCACTGAAAACCGCGCCCGTTTCGATGTCCAAACTGGTGGCTTTGACATCGCCAATCAAACGCCCAGTTTTGGAAATCGTGATTTTACCCCTCGCATTCACGTTGGCTTTGATTGAACCGTGCAACAACAAACTTTCAACCTCGAGCAGCTCACCGTCTATGCTGGCTCCGGCTGACACCTCGAGCATCCCTTTGACGCTGACATTGCCTTTGATTGCCCCATCGAGGCGCAAATGACCGTTGGTGCTGAGGTTGCCTGTAATCAGCGATCCCTTGTCGAGGTAGGTCATTCCAGCGGTTTGTTGTGGTTGGGCGGGTTTTGCACGTGACAGCATGAGTCTCCTTAGTAGCGCCATTTTGACAACTGTCCGATCATGGGTTGAGTGGTCCTGGCGGAATCGGTTTGTAACGTTCGTGATACAGATACGGACCTGGGTTGATTGGCGCGTTGTTGATCCGAACTTCGTAATGCAAATGCGGTCCGGTGCTGTTGCCCGTCGAGCCAACCAGTCCGATCACTTCGCCAATCTGAACCTCGCGCCCAGGATTGACCAGCAACTTGGACAGATGTCCGTAAAGGGTTTTGATGCCGTAACCGTGATCGACAATCATGTGCAAGCCGTAACCAATGTTTGTCCAACCCGCCGTCTGAACAACCCCTGGCGCGGTGGCACGAACGACCGAACCCATGCTGGTGGCAATGTCCCAACCCGTGTGTTTCTCGAGCCGACCTGACCTTGGTCCAATACGGCTGCCAAAACCACTGGTGATTCGCCCTGAGGTTGGAAACCCCGAGGGGATGGCTTCCTCGTGATGCAAAATTGCCTCGAGCGGTCCAAGCGTGCGTTCGAGGTTGGTGTCGGTCATTCCAAGCTCAATCTCGAGTACCGCAAATGCCTCTTCAGGGTTGTCAATTTCAGTGTTGTTCGCGCCACCGCCCGGTCTGGTGCTGGCTGGGCGAACCCGATCAATTTTGGCTCGGGTTTCGATGCTCGAGACTCGAGACTCGATGGCATTGAGTCGCCCAGCCATTTTTTGCGCGGTTTTGGTCAAACCAGTCAGCCGAGCTTGCGAGAGGTTGAGTTGGCGTTGCAAATCGGATTTTTCGGCGTTTAACTGCGCGTTGCTGGCGATCATGCTGACATTGGCGCGAAGGCTGGCTGCCAGTAAAATTGGCGCACCAAACGCGCCCAAGCCCACCGCAAAACCCAGAATGGCAAGCCCACCCAGCCACCACCATCCGACCCGCAAACGCCTCGAGCCACCAGTGTCGGGAATGACCAACACGGTCATGCCCCTGGAATGGTTGCGGTGATTTGGTTTACGAAAAAACGGGAACATTGCGGCTCCGAAAATGAGAGATTGAAGTCAGATCAAGCTGACCGACTCGTGATTCTACAGGAATTGGAAGGCGATTTGTGGTCAACTGCCAACTTCAGGAATTTCGGCGGTCCTTGGCAATCAAACTCGCATCGCTTTGCTCAAGTGCGTTCAAAACATTTTGTTCGCTGTGCGCAATATCTGCCGCCAATTCATTCCGCACTTTTTCGATGCGGGCAATCAATGTCTCGAGGTCATTTGACGTAGCTCGAGATGAGGGCAGCGCAGGGCTGGACGGGGTTTCACGGGCGAACAAACCGCCCAGAAAACCGCCAGATTTGGGTGCGGGCGCACTGCCAGGTTCGAGACGGTTTAAAACCTCACGAAATTGCGACTCAAGTTGCTGCTCGAGCGCCTTGAAACGGCTGGCTTCTTCACGGTTGAGGGTGTCGCGCAAGTTTTCGATTTTGTCGAACAGATCAGCACTCTTGGCTTTGGCACGGGTCGAGCTGAGACTCCAGAACAGGCTGTAAATACCCGCCAAACCAACCAGGGAAAGCAGACCAAACAAACGCATTGGCACAACTTGCACCCCCATGAACGGAACGTTGACTTGGGTACTGCGCATGAGGGTGCTGGCATTGACAAACGAAAACATCAAAACGGCAACCAACACCAAAACAAATAAAATCCAGTACAAACGCATGAAAACCTCCAGTTAACTAGTAGTCAAATCTACATCAAAAAGTACATTTTAAAACAACAACTCAATTTAATATAATTTAAATCCTAAAAAGGCGTATTACGCACATCTAAATTCTCTAAATTTGGCATTTGACTTAAAGTTTTGTAGTCCAAATTGGAGTCCAAAGTTGATGTCGAAATTAACTTGACTTGCTTCAAATTATCAATTAAATCTATATCATTAATATTTACATCATGAAGTGAGAGACGATCAAAGTAAGGTAAATATTTTAATAAATTTAAATTATCTATCTTAGGCATATTTCTTAGATTCAATGATTTCAATTGCTGAAGTTTTTTAAGAAAATTTAAATTGTATACTCCATATATAAAATCTAAAGTAAGAAATTCAAGATTAATCAGATTTTCAAGAAATTTTAAGTCACTAAGTGGATATAGAAAAGCTAAGTTTAATGATTTTAATTGTGTTAAGTTTTTAAGAAAACTTAAATCTGTTGTCTTAGATATTCCTTCGATACTCAAGGATTCAAGTTGAGTAAAATCCCTTATAGAGAACCGCGTCTTCGTTACGAAAAAATCTCTCTCATAGTGAAAAAACGAACAAATAAAAACGTGTCTTAGAAGTAAAAATTGACCTCATTAAACACTAATCATCCCAAGGGGATTTCCTCCCGAATATGCGGAAGTCAATCATAAAGCAATTTTGCGGAATCATTTAAATCACGACTTGCGTTAGGTGAATTCAATTTAAAATATTTTGATAATGCTAAAGGCTCAAATTTACTATCGATAATAGTTTGGCTTGTAGTGCCTTTTATTGAATTTTCCAAAGCATACAAAGTTGCTTCTTTTTCGTTTTCTAATATATTTGTTTTACTTTGTAAAATTTCATTGAATCGCCGTTTAATCTGCAAGATGAATTTTTTCATCTCAATAGATATTTCTTCTTTGGTATATTCGTCATCAATACGGTTACTCAGAAAACCTGAAATACCATCTAGCATTGCACCTTGTCCCGCATTGCTTAAAGTATTTTCGCTTTGAAAAAGACTGGTAAATAAAGCTTTAACCATTGACAAACCAATTTGTGCAAGTATGCTTTCCAATACTGCCATAAATCTCCTGTCAACTATAATTCTTTATTTTTAGGGCGACTGGTAATGCCGCCCTAAGAACTTCTTGAGTGTTTAT
>JAYTKL010000005.1:0-4691 GCA_043730305.1 Deinococcales bacterium
ACGCTTCTACGGCTGGTACATGGTTGTTGCGCTTGCCCTCAGTACCACCGTGGCTTACGGCGTGTTGTATTACAGCTTTGCCGTGTTCGTCAAACCAATGGAACTCGAGCTTGGCTGGAACCGTGCCCAAACCTCACTTGCGTTCAGTTTGGCGCTGATCGTGGCGGGTTTGATCGCACCGTTCCTTGGGCGGGTCGTGGACAGGCAAGGCGCGAGGTTGGTGACCAGTTTGGGCGCAATCCTCGCCGCCATGACCGTGTTGTTATGGTCGCAAGTCTCGAGTTTACCAATGCTCTACCTGACCTGGGCGCTACTGGGTTTCACCATGACCGCCACGTTTTACGATCCCGCATTTACCGTGGTTGCCGTCTGGTTTCGTGCTGGGCGATCCAAAGCCATTCTGGTCATCACTTTAATCGCAGGTCTGGCAAGCACCATTTTTGTTCCGCTTTCCACTTTTTTGCTCGAGCATCTCGGCTGGCGCAACAGCATTGCGGTACTGGCGGTCATTCAACTGCTGACCGCACCCATGTTGTGGCTGGTGTTGCGCCGTCATCCGCACGACCTCAACCTCGAGCCTGACGGTTTGCCTCGAGAACCCCAAACTGAAGTCCCTGTTGTCTTGCCGCTTGACCCTGTTCACTTCTGGCGCTCGAGTGTCTTCTGGAGTCTGGCACTGGGTTTTGCCCTGGCACGCATGGCGGTCTCAGTCCTCGCGCCGCACCTTGTACCGCTTTTGCGCGAACGTGGATTCTCGAGCGTTTTTGCCGCCACCATCGCGGGTTTGGTGGGTGTGCTGCAACTTGGTGGTCGCTTGATTTTTGTGCCCATGACCAACCGCGTCACCTTAACGTTCTTAACCGCCGTCACCTTCGCGCTGCACGGCTTGGGAATTTTGCTGCTGACCTCGAGTAGTGAGGTCGGTGTTTGGGGATTTGTAATTTTGTACGGCAGCACCAACGGCGCAATCACGATTGCCAGGGCAGCCTTGACCGCCGAGCTTTTCCCGACACGGGTTTACGGGCAGGTCAGTGGTGCAATCTCGTTGGTGGTGGCGCTCAGTAGCTCGCTTGCGCCGTTTCTGGCGGGTTCGCTGCATCAAAAAACTGGCAATTACCAAAGCACGCTTTGGGTGCTTGTGGCGTTGCTGGCAATCTCGAGTTTGACGGTTTTGAACGCTCAAAACAAGGAAAAATCATGATCAACATCCGTCCCGCAAAACTCGAGGATGCCGCCGCCATCGTCGAAATTTACAACCAGGGCATTCGCGCTCGAGTGGCAACTTTTCAAACCCAGGAACGCAGCACTGCCGACATTCAAAGCTGGTTTGAAAACCCAAACCAGCCGCTTCTGGTGGCAACACTCGAGGATTCCGTGGTCGCTTGGATTCATGCCAGTCCGTACCGTCCAGCCGCGTCCACTTGGTACGCGGGCATTGCCGAATACAGCGTTTATGTTGCCCGCAGCGCTCATGGTCGTGGCGTTGGACATGCCTTGATGCTCGAGTTTTTTAGAGCGTGTGAGGCGGTTGGTATTTGGAAATTACTCTCGAGAATTTTTCCTGAAAACAAAGCTTCTTTGGCGTTGTGTGTCAAAACAGGTTTCCGCGAAGTGGGCATTTACCAACGTCACGCCATGCTGGACGGTGTTTGGCGCGACGTGGTGATTGTCGAAAAGTTACTCGAGCCAGACCAGTCCAGTGCCCACAAGCCCTGAAAGCCGTATCATGCTTTTATGAAAGCCCTTTTTCTGGATGCCGCCAGCACTTTCAGGCTTGGCGAATTTACCGATCCCGACGTGAACTCGAGCCTCAAATTGCGGCTTCGGGTGCAGGCGGTCACGGTGTGCGGATCGGATTTGCATTATTACAAAGAGGGTTCGATTGGCTCGAGCGTGGTGCATCAACCCGCGATTCTTGGTCATGAATTTTCTGGCATCGTTGACGATGATCGCGGTGCGGAATTCGGTTTTCCCAAAGGTACACTGGTCGCCGTTGACCCCGCCGAACCGTGTGGGCACTGCGAATGGTGCGAGGCTGGACATACCAACCTCTGTCCAAACGTCAAATTTGCTGGTTCTGCCCCAATTCACGGTGCGATGCGCGAATTTTTTTATGCCAAACCAGGCAGTTTATTCAAAGTTCCAGAAGGCTTCGATGCCGCCGATGCCGCGTTGCTCGAGCCTCTGGGTATTGCCATTCATGCAATCGATCTGGCAAAAGTTAAACTGGGCGCAAGTGTTGCCGTGGTTGGCGGCGGCGCGATTGGATTGCTGATCTTGCAAGTTGCCAGGCTTGTGGGCGCTGGCAGCATTCATGTCATTGAACCCTTCGAGTACCGCCGCGAACTGGCGTTAAAACTTGGGGCGGACAGCGTACACGCCAACCCCGCCAGTTTGCTCGAGTTGACCCAAAAACGTGGTGTGGATGTGGTTCTCGAGGCGACCGATTCGCCAACAGGTCCGCAAGACGCCTGCACGGTTGCCCGAATTGGCGGCAAGGTCGTGCTGGTGGGTATTCCCGACGGTGATAGTTTTACCCTGACTGCCTCAAATGTTCGCCGCAAAGGCTTAAGCATCAAAATGTCGCGCCGCATGGGTCATGTTTACCCAAGGGCGATTGAATTGGTTGCCAAAAAACTTGTGAACGTCAAAGCCATCGCCACGCATCACTTCAGCCTCGAGAATGCACCTCAAGCCTTCGCGCTTCAGGAAACCCGCAGCGATGGTGTCATCAAAAGCGTGATTCACCTCGAGGATTAAACCATCAAGATCATCTGCCGAATCGCGCCGATGTGGTACGCCGTGTGCGCCAGTCCAACCATCGCGTCCGTGATGGATTCATCGTCCCAGGTTTCTCGGGCTTTCACCAGTTCCAGAACGGTTTGGCAGGTTTTGCTCAGAGTTTGCTTTAAATCGTTCCACTCGAGTTCGGTTACGGTTTTCAGAACCCAGCTTTGATCCCAGTCAAGCTTTCCAACCTCCTGCCCGCGAAGTGATTGCACCACCACGTTGCTCAGGTAAAACCGTGTGTGGTCAACATGCCCAGCAATGGTTGTCGCGCCTGGTTTGAAAGAACTTGAAGCCTGAGTCGCCGTGATGTTCTCGAGTGTCCCCATCAATCCGCCCGAGCGCCGATCCAGGTAGTACCCTTGCGGGTTGGAAAAAGTTTCCTCGAGCAAGATAACGATGTTGTTCACAAAATCTTCAAATTTGATGCTGTTCATACCAGCCTCCAGAACAATTTTCATGTCCGATTCTCGAGAAGGATTTTTCATGACGCTGAATACTGGAACTGGTTGGTGTGCCTTCAGCATGTCATGCCAGACAACCTGTTGCAAGCCATAAAAAAATCCCTCGAGCTGCTCTCGAGGGATTCAAAATTAAAAGTTGATTACTTGCTGATGCGTGCTATTGCAGTCTCTAAAGCTTTGTCACGGGTCACAACCGTGCGGTAATTCTCGAGACCATCTTTGCCCAAAGCCTCGAGCAAGCGCGGCACGCTGACGCGGTTGGCTTGCGCATAACCTGCCAGGGCGGCTTTCCATTCGTCTTCGGTCAGGCTGACTTCCAAAATCTCGGTCAGTTTCTCGAGCGCCAGATCGTTGCGAACGCGGGTTGTGGCGTTGGTGGTGATGTCCTTCTCAAATTCCTCGAGCTTACCTTCAACTTCCAAATACTTTTTGTAGGCGTCCAACGTCACGCCCTGGTTTTCCAGGTCGCGTCCAAGGTCAACCTCGAGTGCCTCGCGACGGTTCTGGATCATGATTTCGGGAATCTCGAGGATTGCACCTTCACCCAGTTTTTTGATGAACTCGTCTTTGCGGTCTGTCACGCCTTTTTGCACCGCTTGCGCCTCGAGATCAACTTTCACCCGTGCCAGCAGTTGTTCATGCGTTTCGACGCCCTCGATGTTCAACCCTTTGATGAACTCCTCATCGAGTGTTGGAACGTTCTTGGCTTTGACTTCAGAAACCCGAACCTTCAGGGTCGAATCTTCATCCTCGCTCTCAGCGCCGCCCAGTTGCACGTCCGCCTCATCGCCTGCGCTCTTGCCGATCAAAGCCGTCCGAACGCCTTCCTCGGCACGCTCGAGGTACACAGGATAGGTCTTGCCAGCGTCCTCACCCTCGAGAATCTCGACATTTGCCAGATCGCTGGCTTCAATCGCCCGGTCCACGTTCTCGTAATCGGCTCGAGATTGACGGACTTCCTCAATGGCATTGGTCACATCTTCATCGCCGATGGTTGGCGCTGCCGCCTCGAGTGTGAACCCCTCCCAGTTTGGCAGGGTCACTTCGGGATAATTCTCGGCATCGACGGTAAATTCAAACTCGGTGTTTTCGGCAATCTCGCCCATGGTCACGTTGGCGCTGACTGGCGCAAGTTTTAATTCGCTCACGGCATTGCCGTAAGTGCGCTTTACCAACTCCTGTCCAACCTCATTCTTGACAAAATCTTCGCCCACACGCTTTTCGATCACGCCTTTTGGCGCTTTGCCCGGACGAAAGCCAGGAATCTTCACCTGACGCGACAAGGCATTAAAAACGCCAGTGTAGGCGTCAGAAACTTCCTTGGCTGGCACGACGACCTTAAACTTCACCTTGTTACCGTTACGCTCGAGCAATTCCGCCATTTTCGTACTCCTATACTCTGATTTTCTTCAAAAAAATTAGCCAGGCATCTGCCCAGCC
>JAYTKL010000006.1:0-2678 GCA_043730305.1 Deinococcales bacterium
GCCGCTTTGGTGTGGGCGCGTTGCCCAGCACTTTGAACCACTGTGAAAAAACTTGCCAAGGCGTCTTTGTCGGTATTCAGCGCCCCACGAATCAGTTCGTTACCCACGCTCGAGATGACCAGTTCATCTCCTTCGCGGTTGACTTTGGCAATATCAACCAGGCTGGCGCGTTGCAAGCCAGCCGCATTCAAATACAGCACTTCGGATTCGGTGCAGATCAATGCTGCGTCGGGAGTCTCGAGTTCGCTGAGAACGGCTTGGTTGAGTGAAGATTTGAGTTGATTTAAGAATTCCATCGTGCCTCACAATAACATTGCTCGGGCAAAGTGCCACTTGCGGTTCAATGAACTTCCAGTCAAATCTATTTTAAAATAAAAGCGAGGCAGAGGATTGAGCACCGCTCGAGAGTCACACGATTCTCGAGCAGAATTTGTTTTACTTGGTTGCGGTTACACCCAAAAGCGAAAGTGCTTTGCGGGCTTGAGCATCGGTTGCCAAGTTGACAATCGCTTCACCTTGTTGACCCGTGGTTTTCACCCGAGTTGGGGTGTCCTGATAGGTGAACTGACCAGTTTTATCGGCTTTAAGCTTCAAGGTTTTACCGTTGACTTTGACTTCAATGCTTGTTCCTGGCGCGGCATTGATGCCCTGCAAGGTCAAGAGTTTTGGGTAACGCGTATCGGAAACCAGGACATCTGGAGTGACGCCACGTTTGTTGATGCTGTTGCGTTTGGGGGTCAGCCATTCCTCGAAACTGACATTGACCTGCCCACCGTTTGAAAGTGCAACTGGTGCGTTTGCCACACCCTTGCCGTAGGTTTTTTCGCCGACAATTTTGGCACGCCCGTTTTCTTGCAGGCTGCTCGAGACAATCTCACTGGCGCTGGCGCTTGAACCGTTCACCAAAACCACCAACGGTCCAAGGTAATCGCTTTGTTGCGCTCGAGCCTGAAACTCCACACTGACTTTTTTGGTGTTGTCGCGGGTCACAAAAATATCACCCTTGGACAGGAAAGTGTCCGCCACGCCCTCAGCCATGCTGACCAGACCACCCGGGTTGTTGCGCAAGTCCAGAATCATGCCTTTGACCCCCTTGGCTTTGAGGCTTGCAATGGCAGCCTGGAGTTGTTCGGTGACTTTCTGGTTTAGGAAATCTGAAATCGAAATATAACCAATGTTTCCAGGTAACACGGCGGCGTTGACATTGACAACCACAATTTTTTCTCGAGTCATGCTGAGGTTCAGACGTGTGACCCCTCGAGCAATCGTGATTTTGACCGTGCTGCCTTTTGGTCCACGAATTTTACGCACCGCTTTATCGAGCGATAATTTTGTGACATCCTCATCGTTGACCGCAACGATAACGTCACCGGCTTGGACGCCAGCTTTGGCGGCAGGTTGACCGTTAAAAACCGTTTCGACCTGAACACCCAAACCGTCTTTGGTGGCTGGGGTCAAACCCAAACCAATGCCAAAAAACCCTCCGCTCATGTTTTCGTTGTTGGTACTGGTTTCGGTCGGTGGAATATAATAGGTAAATTCGTCATCCAGTGCGTACAACATGCCCGTCAATGCGCCTTGCATCAGCTTGTCAGGATCGGTGGTGCGCAAGTATCGTTCACGCAGCGCCTGGTACGTCTCGAGAAACGCCTTACCCGAAGGTGTGCTTAAGGCTTCATCTCGAGGGTTCGCGGCAAGGGTCACGGCTGCCGTAACTCCACACAGTGCCAGGGCAACAGCGCCAAAAATCAAAAATCGGTTCTTCACAGCCGTCAGTGTAACGCCCTTGGTTGAGCGATGAATGTGCGTTTGAACTAAAAAACCTGGCTTGAAGCTCGAGTTTATGTCTTGGGTGTTGGTATTTGTGCCGCATGATGCCCAGTATGCCAGGCGCAAAGCCTTAACACCTCGAGCGTGGTCAGTTCACCAAAAAATGATTGCGTGACGCAAACGGTCGTTAGCAATTCGGATGTCTCGAGTTTTGTGGCGTAACGGATCAGGGCTTCAAAGGCGATTTCATGATTTTGTCGCAGTTCGTCACGGCTAACATTGGCTCGAGGTTCTTGCCCTGGATTGACGGCGCGTCCGTCTTGGGTCACATGACCTTTGGGCATGACAATGACGGCTTTATTTTTTATTGCACGCTCGAGACAGACCGCAAAAAACGAGTTGGCGGTATTCAGGTGGTCAGCGATTTTGGCTGGCGTCCATTTGCCCAGCATGACAGGTTCGTACAAGTCTGCCTGCTCGAGTTTGATTGTAAATTCTGATTTGGCACGGTGCAGATTCTCGAGCACCTGCTCAAGCGTGACGCCTTGCTGCTCGAGAAAAGTTTTGGACAGGTAATCTTTAATTTCAGGCATGACTCAATTCTAACTCGAGGTTAACTCAAGCGTTTCAAACCAACAATTGCACCCACGGCAAAAATGGCGTTTGCCAACCACGCGGCAATGACGGCAGGAATGGCTTGGGTGGCTGCCAGATTAAAACCGATTTGCCACAAGCTCCAGTACGCCGCCATCAAGCCTATGGTGGCGGCAAAGCCCCAAGCGCGGTTGGCAATGGTCAAACCGAGCGCTCCGCCGACCAGTGCCATCATGAGCGCCGCCAGAGGGTCGGCAAAGCGCCGTTGCAACTTAAAGTTCGCATCGTAAACCTCAGTGCTCGAGAGACTTTTG
>JAYTKL010000007.1:0-4170 GCA_043730305.1 Deinococcales bacterium
CACTGCCGTGCAAAAACAGAATGAACGGAAATTGTTCTTTGCTGGCACGGTAGCCTTTTGGCAGGGACAGCAAATACTCGAGCTTAATGTCTTTGACAATTTGCACCTCGAGCTTTTGCTTGCGTTGCGCGGCGCTCATGATCGTGCCTCGAGCAATTTCTCGAGCCTGTCAACGTAACCTTTTAAAACCTCGAACGTTTCAATCACCGCGTCGGGTTTGCTCAAATCCACACCCGCCATTTTCAGTGCCTCGAGCGGGTAAACGCTCGAGCCTGCTTTCAAAAATTTCAGGTAATTTTCGCTCGCGTCTGGTTTACCCTCAACAATGCCCCTCATCAGCGCGTGAGCGCCAGCAATGCCCGTGGCGTACTGGTAAACGTAAAAATTGGAGTAAAGATGCGACGAGAATTTCATCCAGGTTGACCCGATGCGTTCACGGTCAAATTCGACGGCATCGCCGTAGCCTTCACGGAATAAATTCGCGCACAATTCTATCAACGCATCCGCCGTCAGGGTTTCGCCGCGTTCACTGCGTTCATGCACCTCGAGTTCAAACCGTGCCAGGGTCGGCATGACGAAAAAGTACCGATGAAAGTTTGCGAAAGCCTCCTCGAGCAGCGCGATTTGAAAATCTGGATCAGTGTTGGTTTTGAACAAATAATCGCGCACCAAAGCCTGATTGAAATTGCTGGCAACCTCGGCAACAAACAGCGTGTAACTGGCGGCAATCGGCGGCTGATTTTGCCAGGTGAAATACGAGTGCATCGAATGCCCAAGTTCGTGCGCGAGCGTGGAGAGTTCAAACAAACTGTCGTGATAGCTCATAAAAATAAACGGATGCGTGCCCCGTGTTCCAGTGCTGAACGCGCCAAGACGCTTGCCCCTGTTGGGGTAAACGTCCACCCAACGCTGCTCGAGCAAACCACGTTTCATGATGTCATGGTATTCCTGCCCCAAGGGTTTCATGCCCTCGAGCACCCATTCGCAGGACTGCGCGTAAGGCACGACCGGCGGCTTTTCTGAGAGTGGCGCGAAAACATCGGCTTCGGAAAGTTTTTCGAGCTTGAGCCACTGACGGCGCAAATCCCAGTATTTGTGCCACATTGGAATATAGGTTTTGAAGGTGCTGACCAGGTTGTGAAAGACCTCGAGCGGAATGTGTTCTGGCGTCAACGCCGCGTCCAAACTCGAGGCGTAATTTCTGGCTTTGGCGCGAAAAACATCCTGTTTGATGCCGGCACTGAAGGCACTCGCCATCGTATTTTTGAATGCCAGATGCCCGTCGGAATACGATTCCCAAGCGCTGATGCGCAGTGTTCTGTCTGGGCTGGCGACCAAGTTCCGCAAGGTGGACTGCGCCACCTCAAAACCCTTGCCGCTCGAGTCGAGGGCGGGACTAAATTTGAGATCGCTGTTGACCATCACACCGTGCGTTTGCGCCGCCTGCGAGAACGGTTCTGACACCGCGCCGAGCAGCGTTTCAACCTCGCTCGAGCGCACATGAAGGCGCGACTTCTCGAGGATTTCAAACGAATGCCTGTACACCTCGAGTTTGGGTTCTTCGGACATCAATTGCTCGAGCTTAGGCAGCCCAAGCGCCAGCAATTCGGGTTGACCAAACGCCACAAGCGAGGCAAAACTTGCCGCGACGCTCGAAACTTGCCCCGACATGATGTTCGCCGCGTTGTCTTCAGAATCGACAGATCGAAACAGACTGGCGTAAACACTCAATTTTCTCAAACGCGCCTTTAAGCCATCGAGCAAAATCAAAAACTCGAGCAGCACCGCCCCAGAATCTCCAAGCCGACCTTGAAAGCTCGAGAGCAGTGGAATGTCGGCTTTGAATGCCGCCAAAGCCGCGTCCCAATCGCTGTGCGTCGCAAAAATACTGCTGGCGTCCCAGGTGAATTCGGGACTGACTTCGGAGCGTTTGGGCAAAATTTGTTGGGTCATGTTTTAGTCTAGCAGTTTGGGTTTGTGCCGCTCGAGTCAGAAAAGTGTCGTGGTTCATTCTTGGATTCGATTTTAAAGCGCACAATCCTTGGAACGAAACCTCAGCAAAGCACGTAACATGGCACAATGGAGATGCAATGCAAAAACGATTGATCGCGGTTGTCCTGTTCGCCCTTTGTTTCTCGAGCATCATCGCACAAACCGAACTCTCGAGCACACAACTCGAGGCGAGCGATTGGGTCAAAGCCAACGCCATTGCGATCACAACACTGACCGCCGAATCTGGCTTGGACGACCTCGAGCCAGTCAAAAATCTGGTGGGCGACGCGAAAATTTTGGCGCTCGGTGAAGCCACACACGGCACGAGCGAATTTTTTAAACTCAAGCACCGAATGCTCGAGTACCTGGTCAAAAAACAAGGTTTCACGATGTTTGCCATCGAAGGCAGTTGGGCGAGTGCTTTCGAGATCAACCGTTACGTCATGGGCAGTAATGATTCTATTGCCTCGCTTCGCTCGGACAAGGGAGGCAACGCTCGAGATTTGCTGAACAAATACGCCCGAGTGATGTGGCCATGGCGCGTGACCGAAGTGCTCGATTTGATCGAATGGATGCGGGTGTACAACGCTCGGGAAGATACCCCAGTCAAAGTTCAATTCACGGGTTTTGACATGCAAGAACCCGTGCCAGCCGTGGACTGGCTGACCGATTACCTGGAGCGTTCAGGCTCGGATCAGGTCGCTCGAGTGGAGGGTTTATTGGGCTGCATTCGGTTTTCGTTGAACAACATTCTGGCGGTGGCGCGTTACAGCAACGCCGGACCTCAAGGCGCGTTGGACTGTCAAACCAACATTGGCACGGTCAAAAAAATACTGAACAACCGTCGCAAAACTTTTGAGCCAAAACTTGGATCGCTCGAGTTTAATCAAGCTTTACAAATGCAGCGCACCCTCGAGCAAGCCAGCGCGTATTACAGCGCCAGATTTATCACGGGCGACTTGTTTGGCGCTGTGGTCATGCGTGACGAATTCATGACGCAAAACGTGGCATGGCTTGCCAAAAACTCTGGTTTGGGTGCCAAACTCGTGCTCTGGGCGCACAACGGACATGTGACCTTCAACCCCAACATGTCCCTGGGTTGGAAACCGATGGGCGCACGCTTAAAAGACCGTTTCGGCTCGAGTTACAAAGTCTTCGGCTTCTCGTTTTACACGGGCGACTTTTACGCGCAACTGCTCGACTCGAGCGACCCAACCCGAACCCTCGCCGCCGCCGTGCTTGGACTGGCAGCCAATCCCAGCATCAACCGCGTGCCAATGCCCGTCAAAAACAGTTACGAAACCGTGTTTCATGCGGCAAACATTCCGATGTTTATTCTGGGAACAGACACCAAGGATGACCCCTCGAGCGGTGCGAAATGGTTGCAAGGACCGCACCGTTTGTACCTCGTGCCGCAAAACCTGCCACCCTTCAAAACCCCGCCACCCGACTGGATCAGTTACGACTCGAGGATCGGGCAAGATTTTGATGCGGTGATTTATGTGGATCAGACACACCCGAGTACGCCGTTGTGATGTGAGACTCGAGAAAATGTTTGATGATAGTTACTATTTGATTGGAGCAATGCTAAATGCTTGATTACAGTATTGGTGAAGAACCATTTGATAATGATGACGATAACTTCACGGCTAGGCTATTTGATGACGAGCCGCAATTTGCTACAATCTCGTACTCAAAGACAGGCAATCGAATCAAGTTTCACCCTTCGACGCACCCGACACTAGAATTTGATGCTGAGAAATTGGCAGAATTGATCCTGACTGCCTCTCGTCATCTGGCAAAACTCGAACTCAGCAAGGATTAATTCAGCTCGAGATTTTCTTTTTCGCCCCGCGTCCGCCCGTCGGTGATTTTAATTTCTTGCCCAGCCCGTACTTTTCCCATTTCGCATCGACCAGTGCCACAATATCGTCAGGCATGGTGATTTTGTCGGGCCAGTTTCTCGAGAACCCTTCCGCAGCAATTTTCCGAGTTCCGTCCATCACCAGTATTTTTCCGTCCACACCGTCCAAAATTCGGCAATCGCGTTCGGGGTCAATGTTGTTCAGTACCGTCCAGAAGACATCCTCGTGGTCGGTGACTTCGGTTTGGTCATCAACCATGCAAATCAGGCGTATTCCGCTCGAGGATGGAGTTTTGGCAAGTTCCGTACCAAGC
>JAYTKL010000008.1:0-7137 GCA_043730305.1 Deinococcales bacterium
ACTCGAGCCGCATTCCTGGCTTTCACCCGCGAAAATTTGCCCACGTCAATTACCTGACCAGCAACGCCAAACAAGCCGTCAGTTGGTACATCGAAAAACTCGGTTTTGGTCTGACCGACTGGGTTGGCGACGAGGGCTGCTGGCTGCATGTGAATGCCGACCATCACGTGCTGGCATTCGTCGAAAAGGGGTACAACCACATTCACCACGTCGCCTTTGAACTGGTGGACTGGGGCGAAATGCGCGTCGCCCTCGATCATCTGGCGCAAAATGCACGCCCCGTGGTCTGGGGTCCTGGACGGCACGGTGTCGCCCGAAATTTGTATTCGTACATCCGAATGCCCGAAGAGGACATTTTCATGGAACTTTTTTGCGACCTCGAGCAACTCGTACCCGATCACGAACCACGGTATTACCCAGACGACGCGCACACCAGCAACACCTGGGGCATCCTGCCGCCGCGCACGTACTTTCGCTTTGATGCGGACGCGATCAAATCTGAAAGTGATCAGAATGAAGCGTACCTCGAGCGAATCCCAACGCCGACCTAGAAAATGAATTCCGAAATGTCACCCCCTGCGAAGTAGCGCCCTAAGCCCGAAGGTGCTGCTGTAAGGGGCAAGAGGGGGGTCGCCGCTTGCGGCGGGGGGTCGTGCAGCTTTGATTCGACAACTGAATTTTGCACGACCCTTCCGTCTCTCGTTTCACTCGAGTCACCTCCCCTACTTCGCAGGGGAGAACGAAGATCAACAGATTATTGCGTTCAACACTTTTTAGCGCAGGAGCATTTATGCAAAATCGTCCAAGTTTACCGCTCGACATTTCTCGAGCCGATTTGATTCAACAAGCCGCGCAAATCATTGGTGATGCCTGGTCGAGTTTCGATCAAGCTCGAGCTTCTGAACCCGCGATTACCGATGTTTTGAAGAGACTCACGACCCTTGGGTTGGGTTCTTCACCCACGCCTGCATTGCAAGCGCTCGAGGAGGCTCGAGGGTTTTTGGATACGAGTTTGGCGCAGTCCAGACCGCGTTATTTTGCGTTTGTTGGTTCGAGTGGGCTTGAGATTGGAGTGCTGGCGGACGCGTTGGCTTCGTGTTTTGATGTGAATTTGGCGACCAGTGCCAAGAGTGCGGATTTGATTGAACGTCAGGCGCTCGAGTGGGTGGCGCAACTTCTCGGTTTTCCTTCGGGCGCTGGTACAGTCACCAGTGGCGGCATGATTTCCAACCTGACGGCGTTGACGGCGGCTCGAGAACGCGCATTGCCAAATGTCAGGCGAACCGGTCTGGCAAGCCGTCCTTGTGGCTTGTACTGCTCGAGCGAGGCACATTACTCGGTGTCTCGAGCGGCGGAAGTGCTGGGGATTGGTGCAAATCAGGTGCGAAGCTTGCAAATTGACGCAAATCATCGTGTCAACGCCAAGGCTGTGGCTGCCGCAATTGATGCCGACATTGCCGCAGGAATCGTTCCCGTTGCCGTGGTCGCCACCGCAGGCACAACCCTCACAGGTGCGATTGACCCACTCGAGGAACTGGCTGACATTTGTGCGGCTCGAGGCGTGTGGTTACACGTGGACGGCGCTTATGGGCTTCCTGGAGCAGCAGTTCTCGAGATGCGAAATCGTTTTAAAGGTTTGGAACGCGCCGATTCAATCTCGGTGGATGCCCACAAATGGTTGTACTTGCCCAAAGCGTGCGGTGTGGTGCTGGTCAAAAACCGTGGCGATCTGGCGGCAGCATTCACCCACGACGAATCGTACATGCTTCACGACGAACATCAACCGTACAACGCCGTGGATTTGACGCTCGAGTATTCACGACCATTTCGGGCGTTAAAACTTTGGTTGGCACTCAGGGTTCACGGCGCAGATCAGTACCGTGCCGCGATTGCCCGCAACATTGCTCAGGCGCAACTGTGCGCCGAGCTGATCCGAAACTCGAGCGAACTCGAGCTTCTGGTCGAACCACAACTTTCAACCGTGCCGTTTCGTCACGTTCCAACAAGTTTACGTGGCAACGAAACCGCCCTCAACAAACACAACCTCGCGCTCGTAAAAACCATGCAAGACGATGGGCGGGTGTACATTTCTTCGGCGTTGGTGGACGGCAAAATTTGTTTGCGCCCGTGTTTTGTGAACTTCAGAACGTCTGATAGCGATGTTCAAACTTTGATTGATGTAACGCTCGAGTTGGGAAAGTTATTGGTTGAGGACAACAAGTCAAAATTGTAAGGTGCGCACCGTTTAACACGTGCCTTTGGTGCGCGGGGCGCACCCTACCAGATTTACAACCCAATACCGCGCAAGTATTCCCGGTTGCGTCGGGCGCTTTCTTTGGGATTGCCCGTTCCTGGCAGCACGTCTTGCTCGACGACAATCCAACCGTCGTACCCCCAAGACTCGAGCTTGCTTTTGACCGCCACGAAGTTCACGTTCCCATGCCCGAGTTCGCAGAACACGCCGTGTTCGACGGCTTGCACACCCGTCCAACCTTCAACTCGAGATTGGGTGGCAATTTTGGGGTCGTGGTCTTTGAAGTGAACGTGCCAAATTCGGTCTTTGTGAAGCTCGAGTCCTTCGAGCGGGTCGCCACCTGCGAAGCTGTAATGCCCTGTGTCAAAGCACAAGCCCATCACGCTGGGGTCGGTCAGGCTAAGGAGTTTGGCAGTCTCGAGCGGGGTTTCGATCCAGGTGGCAATGTGATGGTGAAACACGGTTCGCAATCCAGTTTCGCGCCTTACGGCGCTAGCCACACGGTTTGCACCCTCGGCAAAAACATCCCATTGCGCGTCGGTCATGCCCATTTCGGGTGTGATGCGCCCAGCGTTCAGGTTGCGCGGGTGATTTGGAATGTACGGGTCGTTGCCGAGCACCACCAGCGCACTCGAGCCACCAACGGCTGCCAACAATCCCGCCGTGCGTACCGCTTCGGCTTCGCTTTGCGCGTGACGGCTTTCATCGTGCAAGAACACACTGACCCAAGATGCCAGCAGCTTTAACTTTCGCGCCTCGAGTTCGGTGCTCAGTTTTTCGGGGTTTGTGGGCATGAAACCCCAATCGCCGAGTTCTGTGCCGTCGTAACCCGTTTCACTCATTTCATTGAGCAACCTGGCATAACCATCCCGATCACCGTCTATACCTTCGATCACGCCCCAAGAACAGGGTGCATTCGCAATTTTCAACATGAATTCCTCCTCGAATCTCGAGTATTTTAACCTTGAAATAAGCTTTGATTCTCGAGTTTCAATTTTCTCGATCTGCAATCCTGACCGCTTGAATCTCAAATTCACTAACACTAACGCCAAGTTGGGCTTTTAATGGTGCTATCGGGCTGTAACCCAATATCTCTGCCAGCTTGCGAATTTTTTGCGCCACAGTCGCAGTCACCAAACTGCCTAGTTGCACTTCGTTTTTCTCGAGCAGTTTGAGCAATCGTTTTTGAATCGTGGTTTCTTCTGTCTCGAGTTGCGCCGCAATTTCGCTTGGGTTTTTACCTGCGTTGTGAAGCTCGAGCGTTGCCAGTATCGGGTCGGTGGCGATGGTGCGAGCGGCAACTTTGACCAGCAATTGTTGGCGTGCCAGTTCGGTAATACCCGCGCCCAGAATAAGCCCGCGTTGCTCGAGAAATTGTAAGAGCATTTCGGCATCTCGAGCGCTCCAGGTGGCAAGTTTTCCGTCGTCGGTAATTAAGGCTTTCACCAGTTTGTCTCGAGCCAATCCTTCAAGCGCCATCACACCCTCGAGCGCCCGACGATCCCAGGGCGTGAGGGCATCTTTGGGCGGGTCGCAAACGTCGCAAGTGCCGCAGGGCGCGTCAAGTCCAACCTCACCGAAATACTCGAGAATCATTTTGCGGCGGCAGCGCGTGGTTTTGGCGAAACCTTCCATCTCCTCGAGCAGCGTCAGACGGTGAACCCGCAGTGTCTCGAGGGCGGTCATGTCAAAACTGGGCAGTTGTTCGGAAATTGTGGCGTGAAGCATTCCGCTGGCGCTGGGCAGCAATTCCAGTCCGTCTTGTTGCACCAAATGGCTTAAGATCACCCGAAATTTTGAATCTGGAAGCTCGAGGTTGCGCTCGAGCGCGGCGCGGCGCAGGTTGATTACGTTTTTGTCGTTGCGTGCGGCGTGAAGGTAAGCCCAAACGCGGCGCATCTCAAGTTCGGATGGGATGGAATTGTTAATGAAAAAAACTTGCAGGTTGGCGTCTTGGGTGTCATAAAGTAAAACACATCTCGAGGGTTTACCATCCCGTCCAGCGCGTCCAGCCTCTTGATAGTAAGCTTCGACCGTTCCTGGCAGTCGGTAATGAATCACAAAACGCACGTTGGCTTTGTCCACGCCCATGCCAAAAGCGTTGGTGGCGATCACCACCTCGAGCTTGCCGCTCATGAAAGCATCTTGCACCGCATCACGTTCCGAGGCTTCTCGAGCGCCGTGATAATGGCTGCATTTGATGCCCATTGCGTTCACGAGGGCGCTCAGTTCTTCGGCTTCTTTGCGCGTGCCAACGTACACCAGTCCTGGGCGTGGCAGTCGCTCGAGCAACATTTTTAAAGCTTCTTTTTTGGCGCTTTCACCTGGAACTTTGGTCACACGGTAATTGAGGTTGGTGCGGTCAAAACCGGTCACGATTCGGGTGGCAGCATTCATCTCGAGGACTTTGACAATATCGTCTTGAACGTGCGTGGTGGCGGTCGCGGTCAAAGCTGTGACGGGTGGATTGCCCAGGTTTTTGCGAAATTCGCCCAGCGCCAAGTAATCGGGGCGAAAATCGTGTCCCCAACTCGAGACACAGTGCGCCTCGTCAATCACCAAACGCGCAATCTCGAGTTTTTTGAGCATCTCGAGCAAGCCTGGGGTGCGCAGTCGTTCTGGCGCGAGGTAGAGCATCGAAAGACTTTTCAAGTCGCCCATGATGGCGTTTTGATCTTCAATGCTCTGGCTCGAGTTGAGCATGGCTGCCGAAATTTTCTTGGCTTTTAAGGCATCCACTTGGTCTTTCATTAAAGCAATGAGTGGCGAGATGACAAGCGTCAAACCCGTCTGCATCACCGCAGGTAATTGATAGGTCAAACTTTTTCCAGCCCCCGTCGGCATGACCGCCAGCACATCTTTATTCTCGAGTGCTGCCGTCACCACGTCAAGTTGTCCCGCCCGAAAATTGGCGTGCTTGAAACGCTGTGCAAGCACACGACGGGCATTGCTGGCTGTGTCGAACATGATTTTTAGTATACGCAATTTTACAAAACTCGAGCTTGACAAACGAAAGCAAATTCTTTCGTTTTAAAGTTTTTCTTTGACAAACGAAAGCGCAAACCACTAAAATACAAGCACGCAAATCTCGAATTTTTCCTTCTTGACGGTCAAAGTACAATTCAGCAGTCAGGTTTCGTTTTCAAGCTCGAACGCCTTGCGTCAACAACAAACCCCCAATTCTCCAGCTTCAAAAAGGAATTCATGCAAACCATTCGACTGACAATGGGACAAGCCGTGGTGCATTTTATCGCCAACCAATATATTGAACGCGACGGACTCGAGCAGCGTTTTATCGCTGGGGTCTGGGGTATTTTCGGTCACGGCAATCTGGCTGGTATCGGGCAGGCGCTCGAGGAATACGGTAGCGCTCTTAAAATGCCGCATTACCGCCCGCAAAACGAGCAAGGCATGGTGCATGTCGCGGCGGCGTTCGCCAAGCATCAAAACCGTTTGCAGACGTATGCTTGCGCCGCCAGCATCGGACCAGGGTCGCTCAACATGGTCACTGGCGCGGCACTTGCCACCATCAACCGCCTGCCAGTCTTGCTGCTGCCCAGCGATTACTTCGCCAACCACCTGCCCGACCCCGTGCTGCAACAAATGGAGCACCCCACCGAACGAGACTCGAGCGCCAACGATGCTTTCAGACCCATCTCGAGGTACTTTGACCGAATTTCACGACCCGAACAGATCATCTCGAGCCTTCCCGAAGCCTTCAGAATTTTGACCGACCCGAGCGAGACGGGCGCGGTGACGCTGAGCTTGTGCGAGGACGTGCAAACCGAAGCTTACGATTACCCGCTCGAGTTCTTTCAAAAGCGCGTCTGGCGAATCCGCCGCCCCGTTGCCGAACCAGAATTGATTGCTCGAGCGAGTGAACTCATTCGTAACGCCAAAAATCCGTTGATCGTGGCAGGTGGCGGCGTGACCTACGCTGGGGCAAACGCCGAACTCGAGCAACTCGTATCACACACAGGGATTGCAGTCTCCGAAACCCAAGCCAGCAAAGGCGTGCTGCCCTGGAATCACACGCAAAACGTGGGCGTGGTCGGTACGCTCGGCACGACCGCCGCCAACAAACTGGCTCGAGAAGCTGATTTGGTGATTGCCATTGGCACACGCCTTGCCGATTTTCCCACAGCCTCAAAAAGTGCCTTTCAAAACCCCGAAGTGCAATTTATTGGCATCAATGTCGGCGCGATGGACGCCCACAAACAAAACGCCCTTCCCGTAGTGGGAGACGCCAAACGCACTTTGAAAAGCTTGCTCGAGTTACTCAAAAATCACAAAACCTCCAACGAATACCAAAAAAACATCACTGATCTGAAGCTCGAGTGGGACAAGATCGTGGACGATCTGCGCACCGTCAAAGACCCGAACAACCTGGCGCAAGCCGAAGTGATTGGCATGGTCAACGACGTGGCGGGTGGTCACGGCGTGGTGATTTGCGCGGCGGGATCAATGCCAGGAGATTTACCCAAACTCTGGCGACCCACCGACCCCAAAAGTTACCACCTCGAGTACGGTTTTTCCTGCATGGGCTACGAGATTCCTGCGGCAATCGGGGTCAAACTTGCCGAACCAAACCGTGATGTGTTCGTGATGGTCGGTGACGGTTCGTACCTGATGATGAATAGTGAAATCGTGACCGCCGTACAAGAAGGTTTGAAACCAATCATCATCGTCGTGGACAATCACGGCTTTCAAAGCATTCATTCCCTTCAACGCAGCCAGGGCAGCCCAACGTTTGGACTCGAGCTTCGATACCGCGAAGAGAACAACCGTTACGACGGAGATTTTATTGCCGTGGATTACGCCATGCACGGACAAGCGATGGGCGCTCGAGCTTGGACGGCACGCACCGAAAACGAATTCAAAAC
>JAYTKL010000009.1:0-12475 GCA_043730305.1 Deinococcales bacterium
TTCTGGCGGATCGGACGGGACTTGAACCCGCGACCACCCGCGTGACAGGCGGGTATGCTAACCACTGCACCACCGATCCAGTGGGCGTGCTCTCTCTCGAGCGGAAGGGAGTATAAAACGTGGCTTGGCGCGTGTCAACAGTTGTGCAATTGATGCTGGGGTTTAAAGTCAGATAAATTTGGGGAATCTCGAGCAGAACAGGTTTTTTGCATTTTGGCAATTTATGGGTTTTGCATCCTGCTCGAGGATCAACTCACTTACTCGGGTGAATCTTTTCGACTTTTCCACCAAAAAGGTTGTTCACATCTGGCGTGACGCGGTAATGCAGGTAATCGTCTTGTGGCACTTCGAGCGACATTTCCTGTTCGACGCTCATGTTTTCTAAAAACGCCCGAATACAGCGAATGCTGTTGCCGTGTGCCGATAGCAAAAAGTTTTTGCCGTTACCCGCGTTGCGCACCAGTTCCCAGATGAATGGGTAAACGCGCATTTCGACCATTTTGACGCTCTCGCCGTTTGGTGGTGGCACGTCGTAAGAACGATGCCAGATTTTGTACATGTCGGGGTGCGCGGCTTGAACATCCGAATGGAGTTGCCCTGAAAGGTCGCCGTAAGAGCGTTCGATGATGCGGTCATCCACCGTGACCGGCACGCCGTACGTGTGAGGTTTCAATAAAATCTCGAGGGTGTTGCTGGCGCGTTTGAGTCTCGAGGTGAACGCCTGATCGAATTTGATATCGGCAAGGCTGGCGGCAATTTTGCTGGCTTGCTGCACACCAACCTCAGAAATGTCCACGTCGATCCAACCCGTGAATGTTTTCGTACCAGAGGCGTTGAAGGCGGTTTGACCGTGGCGGACAATGTAAATATCGCTAGGCATGAAGTTGATTCTAGCAGAGTGATGCCAGGGTTGGGTCAAACGTGCGTTAGCTTTTGGCGTCTCATCATGGTGGCTTGCATGACCGCCACCAATTTTTCACCGTCGCTCGAGATGGCATACGCGTTTGCAGTCGTTAATGTGATGGTTTTTCCGGCTTTGATGACACTTCCAACGGCGCGGATGCTCGAGCCGATGGCGGGCGCGACAAAATTCACTTTGAATTCGACTGCCAGTACATCGCTGTCTTCGGGCATCAAACTGAGCGCAGCATAACCGCAGGCGCTGTCCATGATGGCTGCCAGGGCTGCTGCGTGAACAAAACCGTGTTGCTGGGTGATCGCGCTCGAGATTGGCATCATAATTTCAACTTCGCCCGCAATCACTTGAGTCACGCTGGCTGACAGGGTTTGCATCAAACCTTGAAGCGCAAAACTGTCCCGCACTCGAGCCTCAAAATTCAAGAACTCACCAAGTCCAGAAGGCTCTCAACGCGTCTAAAATACTCATCCTCGAGCATGAATTCGTAATCTTTGGGTGGTTTAAAGGCTGCATAAAGCGGTATCTCGAGGCTCAAGCCATTCACAGCGTTGGTAAATTGAAATCTTGCTATGGGCGCACTGGGGGCATTTGGCACAAATTTTTTCGAGACTTGCTCGAGCAAAAATGCCAGTTGTACCGCCATTAAATGCTTGTCTTTTGCCACACCCTATTTTAAAACGTTTTTGCAGTAGAATATGAGGCAATGAACCGAGTGTTGTTGGGAGTCCGTGGTCTTGAAGATGCCGCCAATGTCGAAAAGGTGCTGAATGCCTTGCGGCAAATCAAAGGGGTCGATCAGGTCAACAACCCGCATCCTGGGCAGGTCGAAGTGGTTTACGACTCGAGCCTCACCGTGATGGATTTTATTCGCGCCATTCGCAGCGTCGGCTTCCTGGCGGGAATGCTTTAAGCTTGTGATTCGCGGTTACATCGGTATTTACACCGCCAGGCTCGAGATGCGTTTTGTCTCGAGTTTAAAAGAAAAGCGGGCTTTGATTCGACCCGTGACGGAGCGTTTAAAAGCACGGTTTCCAGTTTCGGTGGCAAGGCTTGACGGTCTGGACGCGCACGATTGGGAATTGATTGGTGTTGTCAGCATTCACCATGATGCCATCTGGCTCGAGGAATTGTTGCAAAATGTGTCTGGTTTTGTGGCGGGCAACGGCGAGTATTCGGTGGTTGATGAAACGTTTGAAGTCATGGAACTCGAGTAAATTAAAGATTTCCTGAAGGTTTGAATGAGTGGACTGGCGTTAAAAACTCATGGCTTGTCAATAGAATAATGTCGTGAAAAAAATACTTTCTTTGGGAATTTTGGCGCTTGGTCTGGCATCGTGCAATATCGTGACCCTCCCGAGCTTGAGCATCGCAAACCTGACGGTGGATGCCGAAACGTGCAAAACCATCCCCGCCAGCCCAAGTGAGGGCAAAAAACTCTTACTGAGTTTTAACTATGCAGGGAATTTACAAAGCCTGACCGTCACACTCAGTTACAAATATAAAAGTGGAGTCAAAATACAACGGCTCGAGATTCCTGAATTTAAAATTGGTGGCACGCTGCCAGACGGTGTGACCAGCGCCTCGAGTGGTTTGGGTTCAAACACCATCAAGCTCAACATCGATTTGGAAAAGATCAGCACCACAGTCACCCCCAGTGTTGTTGTACCTACACCAGTCAATCCAGTTTTGCCACCTGATGACGTGACTTCAAAACCAATGGATTTCAAGATCGAAGCCAAAGACCCCGATGGTAAAGCCAGTGTTCCTAGTTTACTCGAGCAAAAAGCGGTTAACGTTGCGTCGTGTTTTACACCTGCTCCTTAACTTCTCTTAATAGAATTTGGCAAGATTAAGATCAACTTAAACTTCAGCTCACAAGATCAGTAGATTCTCGAGTAACCTGAATTTATGAAAAAGATTTTCTTATTGGCATCGGTGGTGTTGGCAGGAGCGCTTACAAGTTGCTTCGGCACACCAAACATCGCACTCACGAATATTACTTTCAAGAGTGATTACATCATCAATCAGGGGTCATCTGGTCAGCGTTATGTGGTTTGTAATAACAAGCAAAGCCAAATTGAGTACAGTTTTACGTTGGATCGAATCCAGAATCTCGACAGTTGGGACGCAACTTTTTTTGGTGACAACAACATCAATACCTATACTACCGCAGGATTAAGGATTAACCCGCCAACTGCCAATCAAGGAATCACTTACGTTCCAGGCAGCAATACAATTACGGTTGATACCAATTTTGCGGTCAACAGTTCACCAAGGGTTTCGAACCGTGCGGTCGTGGTCGTTCCAACACCAGTTCCCCAGCCACAAATCATCAGCCATGTTAATTTGCGTCTGACCATTCGTGACATTCAAGGATTCGGTGTTTCAGGCGAAATTTCACCGTTTTACGTTGATTCCATTCCAGTTGTGAGCAACTGTCCATAAATTGAATTTCATTCGCTAGAGCGCGGTCTTTGGATCGCGCTTTTTTTTATCGTGTCTCGAGCAGAAAGTCTTGCAAGCGTTTTTTTACATCGCTCCATTCAGATGCCAGAATGCTATACATCGCGGTGTTGCGAATACCGCTGTCACTGGAGGGCATGTGCGCCCGCAAGACGCCTTCAAAACTTGCGCCAATTCGTAAAATGGCGTTTCTCGAGCGTTCGTTTCGGGCATCGGTTTTTAAGGTCATGCGCTGGACTTGCCAGGTTTCAAACGCGAACTCGAGCATCAAGAGTTTGGCATTTGTATTAACTTTTGTTCGTTGGACGCTGGGCGCAAGCCAAGTCCAGCCGATTTCGGCAGCATCAGGATTTTCAGTTCTCTTGTCCCAAGCCCAATATTCGAGGTTGCCAAAACGGGTGCTGCCGACAACCTTGCTATTTGCGGTGGTGGCAAATGGCATGGCTTTTTTGGCGTCTCGAGCTTGAAGTGCTGTTTGAAGGTAAGCGCTCATGCCTTCAAGGGTTTGTGGGACGGTGGTGAGGGCATACATTTCGGCTGGTGTGGACTGTGCAATCTCGAGCAGTGCTGGAATGTGATGTTCACCAAGTGGCTCGAGGCGCACAAATTGATTTTCGAGAACAACTGAAGGGTTGAATGTCATGATTGCAATTCTTTCATACGTTTCGCAATTCCGCGCTCGAGTTCGCCTTGATCCTCGAGTTTGGCAATGACGTTGTGCTGATCTTGTTTGCTTCTGTTCTGCGAGAGCTTAAATTTGCCTTCGATACGGGTAATGGCAATTTCAAAGCCAACCAATTCGTTTTGCATTCCAATCAAATATTTTTCGGAAAGTGCGTTCATATCCGCAGTGTGCCCATGTTTTTTCATCAGTGCAACCAGTTGCGCCCTGGTTTCATCCGCATCCAGCAAGCGTGGTGTGCCGTAAACGTGAACAATGGCGTAATTCCAAGTCGGTACATTCGGATGCTTTTCGTACCAGCGACTCGAGATCATGGCATGTTCGGCTTGAAACACCACCAGAACCTCTTTGGCAGTCGCAAAATGCTGCCATTGCGGGTTGGCTCTGGCAACGTGCGCGGTCAATGTTCGGGTTTGCTCGAGCGGCGTGAATGGGATGCTGGTCGCAAACGGGATTCCGTCTGGCGCGGTAATCAGCATGGCGAAGTTGAATTCTCGCATGACCTCCCAAAGCGGGGCTTCTTCGGTCACGGCGTTAAAGGCGGGAATATACATGCAGATATATTACACAACAATTGGTTCTTTAAAAAAATTTATGCCCTTGGCTCGAGTTATTCCTGGTCTATTCGGCAATAACGCCGCCAGAAATTCGGGATGGTCTGAACTTAGGTCAATTTTGTTGCTCGAGCCAGACTCTTCCAAGGCGTTTGATTCCCTCCTCGAGCATCAATTGGTCGCAGGCAGCAAAGCTTAAACGCATGAATGAACCTGGGGCTTCGGCAGGAAACCATGCCTTGCCAGCGCTGATTTGGACACCGGCATTCAACGCGGTTTGGGCAAATTGAATTTCGTTCGTGCCTGTGGGCAACTCGAGCCAAACACTGAAGCCACCCAACGGCATGTGGGTCACGCGAGCTTGGGGGAAGTGCTTTGCCAGTGCATTGATGGTTGCGTCCCTGCGTGCTCTGAGGCGATCACGGAGGCGCTTGAGATGTTTTTGCCACCCCGAACTCGTGACCAGTTCCAAAGCGACTTCTTGAAGCTCGAGACTGACGAACAGATCATCGACGGCTCGGGTGGTGCGCAAACGGTTCATGACCGCGCCTTTGGCGATGACCGCCGCGACCCGCAAACTGGGCGCGGCACATTTCGAGAGGCTGCGGATGTACACCACGCGTCCATCAGCTTGGGCGAACATTGGAGGCAATGCTGTACCCTCGAGCGTTAATTCTCTGGCGTAATCGTCTTCAATAATAAATGCCCCAGCCCTGGCGGCAACTTCAAGCACGGCTTGGCGGCGTTCCAGACCGAGACTCGAGCCTGTAGGATTGGAATACAAGGGTTGCAGGTACACGGCTCGGGCATTCGTGTTTTTGAAGGCAACCTCGAGCAGGTCTGGGCGAATGCCCTCATGATCGGTGGGCACTGGCACGGCGCGAATCCCTGCCGATTGCGCGACCGCCAGAGCACCAAAGTACGTCGGGCTTTCAAACAAGATCGCTTCGCCTGGCGGCACAATCGCTCGCATGGTGCTCGAGACGGCGGCTTGTCCTCCTGGCACGATCAAAACATCGTTCGCTCGAGCCTCACCGCCGACGGTCTGCGCGAACCATGCCCGAAGCGGCTCGAGTCCGTCCAGTGGCGCTCGTGCCCAAATTCCTGGTCGCCTGCCCGCACGGGTCATGGCGGCTGCCAGCAACGATAACGGTTGCAAGCTTTCGTCCAGGTAACCGCTGCCAAGCGGAATGTTCAGGGCGCTGGGCGGGCTGAGCAGGGTTTGAATCTCGTCGCTGACAATGGTTCTTGCACCCAACGTCAGGCTCTGCCAACTCAGGTCGCTCGAGCGTAATGTTTTGGCGGGTTCGGCTTTGAACGTGCCGTGCCCCGGTTTGGTGACGATCAAGCCTGCCCTGGCAAGGTGCGTGATGGCGCGTTGAACCGTGACCGGACTGGCTTTGTGGCGTTTGGTGAGTTCTCTGACGCTGGGGACTTGCGTTCCTGGCAGCAATCTCTCGAGTTCGGTTTGAATGCTAATTGCCAGATGTTCGGATGCCCGAATTGGTTTGCGCATTTCGCTTTGCATGGTGTTATCATAGAACATGTACAGACCTAGTAACGTTACCTTCCAAACTCGAGTAACAGCCGACTTCGCAGGTCTGGCATGACTCACGATCATAAGCGCGATCTTGAGGGGACAATTTACGCCCTGGCTGGCATTCTGATGTTCTCCATGACCCTCACCGCAACTCGGGTCATTGTGCCAGTCCTGGGCGGCACTTTCGTCGGTTTGGGACGAGCCATTCTCGCTGCGACCCTAGCAGGTATTGTGCTGATCTCGAGACGCGAACCATTTCTCGAGCGTCGGTATTGGCATTCTATTTGCATCACCGCTTTGGGTGTCGTTTTTGGTTTTCCGTTACTCTCGAGCCTTGCTTTAAAAAGCGTTCCCGCCATTCATGCCGTGGTCATTGTCGGATTGCTGCCAGCCATGACCGCAACCCTCGCCGTAATTCGCACTCGAGAACGCACCACTCCCCTGTTCTGGGCGGCGGTGGCGCTCGGCGTGCTGGGCATTCTGGTCTTTGCCTTCATCGAAGGCGCTGGGTCACTGCAACCAGCCGACGCGTTGTTGTTTGGTGCAGGTTTGCTCGGCGCGGTTGGTTACGTCGAGGGCGGTATTCTGGCGAGAGAAATGGACGGCTGGCGCGTCATCAGTTGGGCGCTAATCTTCTCAGTTCCATTTCTGCTTCCACCCGTGCTGCTCAACCTTCCCTCGAGCCTCCCCAACGACCCAATCGTTTGGATTTGTTTTGTTTACGTTGGTGCAATCAGCATGTACCTTGGGTTTTTCGCCTGGTACAAAGGTTTGGCACTGGCTGGCATCGCTCGCTCGAGCGCCCTGCAAGTTTTACAACCGCTTTTCAGCATGCTCTGGGCGGTGTTACTCCTTCACGAAGCCCTTCACGTTCAAACCATTTTTGCCGCCGTCATCGTGATTGCCAGCGCGACCCTCTCGAGATTCGCCCGCATGAGGAGGACACCATGAATTTAGAAGGATTTTTGATCTCGACCGACAAGACAAAACTCGATCTTGATCTGATCTGCAATTTTCTCCAAAGCGCGTACTGGGCAAATCAACGATCTCGAGACACGATTCTGAAGTCCCTCGAGCATTCCTTGTGCTTTGGGCTATACCAACAAGAAAAACAAATCGGCTTGGCTCGAGTCATCACGGATTTTGCGACATTTGCGTACTTGTGTGATGTGTTCGTACTCGAGGATTACCAAGGGCGTGGACTTGGAAAATTCTTGATGCAAACCGTGCTCGAGTATCCACAATTGATGCACCTCAGACGATTCATATTGGCGACTCGTGATGCGCATGGCTTGTACTCGCAGTTTGGTTTTGAAGGTTTGAAGGCTCCAGACCGTTGGATGGAACGGTTTAATCAAAGCGCGTGAAGCTCGAGATGGTCATTTTGGAACTTTGAAGGCGCGTTTATCGTATAGATTCCTTGTGGTGTGTATGAAACAATTTTCGCACTCAGGGAAGTGATTTTGTGAAAACAGTAGATGGTCAACGCGGTTTGAAGTGGTGGACTAATTTAATATTTTATACAACCGGTCTAACTTTTATGCTTTGGATGACCTACGTTCTTTCGTTAGAAATCTTTTATAACGCCGTTTCTGAGCAGGAATGGACGATGTATTTGGTGCCTTTCGCGTTGAGTTTAGCAAGCCTTTTATTGATCTCTTTAATCTGGGATCAACTGAGTTCATCAATATGTGTTTCTCAACATGAAATACATATCCAAAGTGGTCGTCTAAGCGTTTTTTTGCCATTTGATAAAGTCCAACAAATCACGGCTGAAATTAGACAAACCAAATATGACACTTGGAAAGTCATGGTTTTAACACTTGAGAAAAGTCAAACTGAGGTGTTGGATTTACGGCAATATGACAATTATAAAATCCTCGAACTGTCTGTCCTTGAGTGCGTCGTTCAACTCAATCCCAAAGTGGATATTGATGAACATTGGATTCAAACCTATGGTTCTACAGGTTGACACATTTTTCCCTTGCGCCTAAAATCACATTGTCTGGAACACCGCGTTCATGACAACCCGAGTCCACTGCTTCACACTCGAGTTTTAGGAGGTGGTTATGGAACCCATTCCCAGTTCAGGGTCAGTGCCGTTATCTTGCACTTTGGGTGTTCATGCCGCGCTCCAAACAAACTCTGTTTGAGTCCATGACCTCCTGACCTGAATTCGCTCGAGCACGTTTTGTGCTCCAGTTCCCTGCGCGTTGTCACCTGGCGTTCGGGTTTTGCTCCTTGCGGGCATCAGGAGGTGAAATCATGATTCTTGAAGGAACGGTTCTTGAACCACTCGAGTTGCTCGAGGTTTTAAAAGAGGGTCGGCGTGACGAGTTTAAGAGCTTGTTGCGAACCCAAGCTGAAACGGTGCTTGACGCGGCATTCGAGGAAGCTTCCAGGGATGAAAGGCTCGAATTTTTGCGTTTGATGCCCGTCGAACGGGCGGCGAACACGTTCACGGACTTGTCGCTCGAGGATCAAACCGATTTCTTGCCCGACCTGTCCAGTGACCGCATTCGGGTCATGGGCGCGTTCTTTGGTCCAGACGAAATGGCGGATTTGCTGGGCGAACTCGAATCGGACGCGGAGGCGCGGGCGTATTTGATCTCGAGTTTGCCACCGACGCTGGCAAAAAGTGCGCTCGAACTCGAGTTGTATCCCGACGATGACGCGGGTGGCATGATGACGCCCGAGTTTGTGGCGGTGCGTGAGGGTTGGAGCGTTGGTCATGCGATTCAATTTTTACGGCAAGCCGCCGATCATGCGGAAACGGTGCAGAATTTGTATTTGGTGAATGCCAATGGTCAACTTCGCGGCATTATTCCCTTGCAAGCCTTAATTACCGCGCCGGCAATAGCGAAGGTCGAGGATTTGGCTCGGCTCGAGATCATTTTTGCCAAAACCGACACCGATCAGCAAGAGGTGGCGCGATTGATGCGCGATTACGATTTGGCGGTCATGCCGATTGTTGACGAATCGGGTGTTTTGAAGGGCATTATCACGATTGATGACGTGATTGACGTACTCGAGGAGGAAGCCACCGAAGACATTTACAAGGGCGCGGCGATGGAAGGCTCGGAAATTGATTACCTCCGCACCAGTCCTGTTGCCCTGTGGCGCAAGCGTGTCTTGTGGTTGGCGGGCTTGTCGATCAGTGAATTTTTGACGGTCAGCGTCAATGGCAATTTTGCGGGCTTGGTCAAAGAGCACAGCATTCTAACGTTTTTTACGGCGGCACTGATTGGCACGGGCGGCAACACGGGTTCGCAATCGGCGGTGTTGGTCATTCGAGCCATTTCGCAAGGGCAAATTCGTGGTCGTGACGCGGTCAAGGTCTTGTTTAAAGAGTTCAACACGGGCTTGCTGCTGGGTATCACCTTGGCTGTGTTTGCTTTTGTGCGCGTTTGGCTGGTCTACTCGAGTGCTGGTTTGGGGGTTGCTCTCGCGGTCAGTTTGGCAGTGCTGGCAATTGTGTTGGTGGCAAATATCGTTGGGGCGCTCTTGCCTATCGCATTTCACAAACTCAAGATTGATCCTGCCGTGACCTCGAGTCCGTTTTTGGCAACGGTGATGGACGCAACAGGTTTACTGATTTACTTTTCGATTGCCCAGGTCGTTTTGCGTTTCTTGTAAGACGTTTTTGGCGCTTGCTGCGCCAGATCATCACGGCAAAGCCCAACAGCAAGAACACGACCAGCAATTTTAAGAAAATCATGGCTCGAGCCTTAATCCTCGAGCCTGTTTCATTTGATTGCGATCTCGAACAGGAACGCCCAGTATTTTCCCGTGACAAAAATGCGTTTGTTTGCCGCATCGTAGGCGATTCCGTTTAAAACAGCGTCAGGGTCTCCAGTGCCAAATTTTGGTTTGATGCCAGTCAGGTCAATCCAGGCATTTATTTTCCCCGTATTTGGGTTGATACGGGCAATACGCTCCGAATGCCAGACATTTGCCCAGATCTCACCGTTCACCCATTCGAGTTCGTTGATCTGATCGATTGGTTTTCCGGCGTCTGTGACCTCGAGCTTTTTGATAGTTTTGAAATCGCTGGCGTTGCGGTAGTAAATGGTGCTCGAGCCGTCCGATTGAATCAGGTTTTTACCGTCGGTGGTCAAACCCCAACCTTGGGTGTCGTAAGGCAAGGATTTTAAAAGTTTAAAGTTGCTCGAGTAGACAAAAGCGGTTTTGGAAGTCCAGGTGAGTTGGTAAAATTTGCCATTCAGGTAGGTTAGCCCTTCACCGAAAACATTGACTGGCAACCCGCGTTTTTCAATGACTTGACCTGTCTCGAGTTTGACTTTGCGGATTTCGCTTTTGCCGTACTGACCTGTGCTTTCAAACAGCAAACCGTCTTTGTACAATAATCCTTCGGTAAACGCCGTTGGGTCGTGCAGGTAGCTGTTGAGGATCTTGTACCCCTGAACTGGTGTGCTTGGATTTTGCGAATAGACCTCTGACGCCATGATGCTCAAACTCGAGATCACGAGACAAATCATGGCGACACGTTTTTTCATCGGTTTATCCTATTCCTTTTCATCGCTAAGCCCCCGAGGGTTTACTTTTTCAAAGGGGTTGTGGTGCTGTTGACCGCGACCACTTTGGTTTTATCGCCAATCTGGAACGCCACAAAAGAGTACGACTGGGTCGATTGAAGCCGCAGTTTGAAACTCGAGTTTTTCTGGTTGTTTACATACGCGTCAAAAGTAATGCTGACTGGGTTGACCAAAATATCTTGGCTGGCGTTTTGCTTTAAATCTTTAAACACAGTTGTCCCATCACTGGTTTTGATTCCCAAGGTTTGGCTCGAGAAATTGTAGGCGAGCAACTGGGCTTTGACTTTGTTGGAAATTTTTTGATCGTTAAAGGTCTTCACACTTAAATT
This sequence comes from Deinococcales bacterium, assembly GCA_043730305.1. Lineage (GTDB taxonomy): Bacteria > Deinococcota > Deinococci > Deinococcales > JAAFIG01 > JANXTZ01. Next base: position 11,044 of record JAYTKL010000009.1, read on the forward strand.
GTTGCTTGCCCCGATAATTGCCAGGGTATAAAACTTACCCGCTTTCGCTGCCAAGGTGATGCTGGTTTTGTTCGCACCAGTTTGCATCTCAAAGCTGTGATTTCCTGCTTTCAAAACTTCGTATGGCAGGATGCCCTGGGCGGTCAGTGCGGCAATCCAGGGTTTGCCATCGAGTTTGACCGCAAGTGGCGCGGCGCTAAGCGCCGCATCGATGATTCGCACGAAGCTCGAGTTTGCCGGTGGTTCTGGAGCGTACAATCCCTGCGCCAGGGCAATCGGAGTCAAAACCAGAATCAGGCTGAACAACTTGGGCAATTTCATAAGTCCTTTCAAGGCGCATCATCCAAAGTTTGAACAAACCCGATGAATTTTGAATGAAGCGCTTAACGCATGGCACAAATTTTGGTGTTCTCGAGTTTCGGGCTGACATCGCCATCATTCGCCACAACACTTAAAGAACTGACATTTAAACCGTCCGGCAGGGCAATGTTCAAGTCATGGGGGTTGTCGTCGTCGCTTCGGGTGATCGTCAGGGTTTGGCGCTGGTTGTCTGCCGCCAAAAATCGTAGTTCTATTTGACTGACGCCATCGGCGGTAATTCTCGTGTGCAAATAGCCACCTTTTCTGGGACTGGGTTTGGCAAATTGAATCACGCCGTTTTTGGTGGTGCTCGAGATTCCATTCTTAAAGCAATCGCCCAAAATCCAGGGTCCAAGGGTTTGGCTTAAATGTCTGACTTTGTCGGTGGCGGTGCGGTAAATATATTCGGGAACTTCCCAGACGATCAATTCTGGTGGATTCTCAGAAAAGGCGTCGCTGGTGAAATATTCGCCCGCGCTGGTGGCAATGCCACCGCCAGGGATCGAAACGTTGGCAACTGGGCTTTGCAGGGCAACTTCTAAGTTGTCTGGAAAAGCGTGCTTGTTGACTTCGGCACTGAAACTTGTGCCGATCAAGACCGTGGTTGGCGCAGAGTCGAACAAACTCGAGCCTGAAACTGGCGCAACGGCTTTGTAGAGTTGGTAGGTTTCGTTGGCTGGTGGCAATATGCCCAGTCGGGTTTTTGCCGAATCGTCGAGCACAAAACCGTTTAAGCTCAGGTTTTTGTCTGGAATATCGGTCGGGGTTTTACGGCGTTTGCCGTCTGGCTCGAGCTTGTATTTGACGGTCGGTAAATTTTTGCGCCAACCGTTTTGGTTCACGTACTGCGCAATCAATTTGGCGGCTAACCCCGAGCCTGTTTGGTTCCAGTGCGAATCCCAACGGTAGTACAATCCCGATTTCCACTCTGGGGCGTTGCGCATTTTGCTTGCCAAATCAATGGCTTGCACATCAGCATCTTGCAGACTTTGGTACAGCTTGGCGTAATCCGAGCGTTGAGGTTGCTCGAGGTGACCGCCTGGAAAAAAAGCGTAAGGGTAGAGTCTGGTTT
>JAYTKL010000010.1:0-11963 GCA_043730305.1 Deinococcales bacterium
ACCGCCAGCGCACTCTGAGGACGATCGAGCGGGTTTTTCTCGAGCATCAACAAAATCAGTGCCTCGAGCTTACTGGGAATGCCAGGGTTGAACTGACGCGGCGTGACTGGCGCTTGCGAGATGTGCTGCATGACCACCTGCGCCAGACCGTCACCAACAAACGGTGGACGCCCCGTCAGAGCACTGTACAAAACCGCGCCCAAAGCGTACAAATCTGCGCGGTAATCAAGTTGCGCTCCGCGACATTGCTCTGGAGCCATGTACAAGACTGTGCCGACCACCGCACCCGCCCTGGTCAGTGCCACAGAACCCTGCAAGGATTTCGCCAGCCCAAAATCCATCAGTTTGGCTTCACCTGCTGCCGTGACCCGAATGTTTTCTGGTTTTAAATCGCGGTGCACAATGCCCTGCGCATGAACCGCCGAGAGCGCACTGGCAACCCCAGCAAACACCCGCACGATATCCGCAAGTTTGGGTTTTTGCTCGAGCCAGTCGTTTAAATCTGTGCCACGCACGTACTCCATGACCAGAAAAGGCAGACCGCGATCATCGCCAAAACCCAGCACTTTCAAGACATTCGGATGCTCTATTCGCTCGAGCGCCCGAAATTCGCGCCGCAACCGCGCACCGCCCTGCAATGCCACGACCTCATGAAGGCGCTTTATAGCCACCAATTCGCCAGACACCCGGTCAAGCGCCAAGCTGACGCGACCCATCGCGCCCGACCCTAAATCCTTGACAAATTGATAACGATCCGACTCCGCCACCGACACTCGAGAAACCCCTTTAAACCAACCCAAGCTGCGGGTTAATTTTTTTTCATTGTGACACGCCAAGCCTATAGCCTTTGTAAGTTACTGTTGACCATCATTTCACACTTCAACTGAACAATTTATGACAGCGCTGTGACCGAAAAAATTTTGCCTTGCTCGAGTCTGGGTTTTTGGTAAAGATGGCGGCGTTTGTTATGATCTGCGGCACTGTGAATTTTAACCCCACCACCCGCCCCATGCTTGCCGTAGGCGACCTCGCCTGGGACGTGCTGACCAAACCCGACCAGATCATCTTGCCCGGCGGTGACACCACAGGACGCGTACAACTTGCGCCAGGAGGCTCGAGCGCCAACGTTGCGGTCTGGGCAGCAAGGGTCGGAATGCCAACAGGTTTTTTGGGGAAAGTCGGACGAGACCGTTTCGGCGAGTTCGCCGTGCAAGACCTGGAAGCCGAAGGCGTGGCGGCGCACGTGATCTGGACGGATTCCAGCCCAACCGGCGTGATTCTGGTCTTGATCGACTCGAGCGGACAACGCAGCATGATTACCTCTCAGGGCGCAGATTTCTTGCTCGAGCCTTCCGAGTTACCGATTGCCGCGATTCAAGCCTCGAGTCACGTTCACATCACCGCCTGGAGCGTCTTCACCGACCCGCCGCGCCAAGCTGCCCTACAAGCCGCCAAGCTTGCCACCGAGGCGGGCGCGAGCGTCAGTTTTGACCCTGGCAGTTACCAAATGATTCGTGAAATCGGACGCGAAGAATTCAGACGCACCACCCGCGAAATGAGCGTCGATTTTTTATTCCCAAATCTCGAAGAGGGACGCGCCATGACAGGCGCAAAAAACCCACCCGAGGTGCTCGAGGCGCTGCAACACCTGTACCCGCAAACCATGATCGTCTTAAAACTCGATAAAAACGGCGCACTGATTGCCGAAGGACACAACTCGTTTCAAGTTGCCGCCACGACCGACACCGCCGTTGATGCCACGGGCGCGGGTGATGCGTTTTGCGGCGCATTTCTGGGGCATTATTTGCAATCTAAAAATGCCCTCGAAGCCGCCGAACTCGCCGCGCAGGTTGCGGGTTGGGTCGTGTCCAGGTTCGGCGCTCGAGCCGCCACAGATTCCGAACTCGAGCGGCGGCTTTTAAAGTACAGTTTTAAGCCTTAATCCACCCATTCCGAAACGGGAACGACCTCGCCACCTTCGACGTTAAAACTTGGGTTGTTGTAATTCGCGCCAAAACCAATCTCGAGCGTCGCACGGTCAAAGGTGTTTGGTCCAACGATGTGCTTGCGGACAAAAAATCCGCCGCCTTCCTGGGAACTGACATCGCCAGATTTGGTAAACCGAATCTCGACAATTTCACCGCGCTTGGCGGTTTTGACCCGCACACGGTACGCCAGCGTGCCATCGGCTTTGAGGTACTGCGGTTTGGTATCTGCGGGTTTACGACGCCAGAACATAATCAAGTCTAACTCAAAATTTGTCTCGAGCAAAGGATTTTACAGAGTTGTTCTTGAACGGTTTGGTGGTTCGATTCCCAAAAATTCGCGGTAAATACGTTCGTGATATGGTTGTCCGATTTCATTGATCGCCTCGATAAACGCTGCGTAAGTTCCAACACCACCAATTTTATCCCAGAATTCTGCACCAATCAGTACAGCGCTGTCGTTGGTCATGTCAAACCATCTGGCGGGAAATCCCCAACTGTAATCCGACCTGTTAGCACCGTAAGGGTTGTACGCAAGGGCGTAATACGCGCCGTCAATCGGACATGGAGTCATGGCGTAAAGCTTGAGCAGTTTTTCTTTGCTGACCTTTGTTTGATCGCTGTTGGGAAGTGGGGCTTTGACCTCAAATGCAAAGCGTTTTTGATTTTTGACATCTTCAGCATAGACATCACAAACGACAGTGACAGGAATGGGTTCACCACCACCAGCCAGAATGTAATCGAGTTCGGTTTGCCAATTTGGTTTTGTACGGACTTGCCCAGATGCTGGATGCTCGAGCTTGTTGAGAACTTCTTGAATGCGGCGTAAACGTTCCTCGCCTACATTGCCCCGAATTGTATGTCCTTGAATTCCTAATCCTAGACCTTCTTGTGCGGCAACGACTGCCAGTTTTTCCCAAACACCACCAAAGGGTGTGACGAATCGACGTTCAAAGTGCGAACCTTTGAAAATCTCATCTGGAACAAGGGCTGCATACAAAGGTCTATTGGCGCGATGTGTATCAGCAACAAAAGGATCAGTTTCGAGAACCCGCTCCATAACTTTATCCATCATTTTGACAACCACTTCTTGAATCGCTTGTTTCATGGCAAGGTTGGTCATGAAACCAATCCAGAAAAAGCGACCAAATCTCGAGGGATACTTTGCTCGAGATTTGTATCGAACACACCTGTTTGAATTAAAGACTCTGCAACTGCCTTGACGACGCTGATAGCGACGCTATTTCCGAGTAAACGCAAACTGGCAGAATCAGTTTTATGAAATTTATAGTTTTCAGGAAAGGCTTGCAAACGCGCCGCCTCTCGGACACTTATGGGGCGATGTAATTTTGGACGCAAGACCTGTGCAATAAAATTTTGTTTGTACTCACCTGGTGTCTTACCCGTCACACTGACCAACGCAATTTCGTCATTCATACCTCGAGCCGTGAGTGTGCCAAAAAAACGTGCTGTAGGCAAGAAAATACGGTACGTTCCGTTAATTCCACTGGACATTCGAGAGTTCAAAAATTCAAAAGTTCCATCCTCGAGTTTGACCAGGACTGATTTGGAAACCAATTCGAGTAATTCGTTGATGACAAGATCGGGAATCAGTTCTCGAAGTTGTTCAAAACTGAGCGGAATCCCGTCTTTATCGCCGTATTTTTTATTGCGACGGTTGCGTAGTATGGTCAGACAAATTTGTTTCTCGCGCTCGGATGTGTCATAAATTTCCCAACTGTGAATGCTGGTTGGACCGTGCCGCAAGTCGTTTAAAATAAAGAACTCGTTTTGATGTTCTTTCGGTGTCAATTTGTTAAAACCTGTTCCGATTCGTTCACCAAACAAATCTCGTTCAAGTTCTACGGCTTGTATTTCATGCTCAGGGGCTGGAATATCAAAAACATCAAACAGGCGCATTTGATTCTCTTGATACTCTGGAAAAATAAAATCTCGAGCAGCACAATCTTCTCGAACACCTACAATAAAAACCCTGTCCCGATTTTGCGGTACGCCATAATCAAAGGCATTGAGCAGTTTGGTATGGACTTTGTAGCCGAGTTGTCTGAATGAAAACAGAAATTGTTCTAAGAGTGCCGAATGGCGAGGGTCTACCAAACCTTTGACATTCTCAAAAATAAACGCTTTAGGACGGTTTTGTTCAACCAAGCGAATCACATCGACCCAAAGCTGACCTCGAGGATCATCAAAACCCTTGTTTTGACCAGCGATAGACCACGGTTGACACGGAACGCCCCCAACCATCAAATCGTGGGCGGGCAAAATCTCGAGTTGAGAAATGTCTCCTAAATTATGATTTTCAGCGTCAGCTTGCCAATTGGAACGATAAACTTCGATGGCTTGAGCGTTAATTTCGGCAGAGGCAGCGCATTCTCCGCCAACTGACTCGAGCGCAATACGAAAACCACCGATGCCCGCGAACAAATCTACAAAACGAAAACCCGCAGATGACAAAACTTTTTGCACGGTTACAGTCTAATGGATTCCTCCGCGAACATCAAAAGAGTTTTGAAAAACCACGCCAATCAAGTTGTCCTAATTTTTCTCAAACTCGAGCCACCAGGCTTTCATCGGTTCACACCCTTGATACACGCCAAGCAAACCCCAAAAAAAATCTCGAGAAATTTTGGGATTCTCGAGATTCGGCTTTCAGGGTGGTTATTTTAACGGGTCGAGAGGGAAATTCTCGAGAAGATATACAGCCTCTCCAATCAACTATGGATACAATCCTGTGCTGCCCAATCCAACTTGCGAAGTATTGCCACCTTCATCAATAAACTTTTGCGGTCCAGCCAGTGTGTTGTTGGCTTGGATGTAAACAGAATTTGAACCGCCTGTGCCCTCAACCGTGAGTTGTGAACCTGCTGGTGGACCGACACGTTCAGCCAAATAGATGTCAGAGATCCCCCCAAATACGCTCGAGACATCGTAAATATTGTTGCCTGTGATGATGTTGCGTACAGCAACCCCTTCATCAGCCAGCACGAAAATTCCGTTGCTGGCGCAAGGCGTATTGGCAGGACCGCAGAGTGACAGATTTGAACCAGTCAGCGCAGGCATTGTGTTATTGACAATCTTAAACTTAAATATGGCAGATGCTGAAGAACTGGACGCGGCACCATTTTGCCCAAAGACAGTGATGATGTCGGCATTTGGTACTTCGCGGATTGTGTTGTTGCTGATCGTCATCACACCTTGGATTGCTGTCCCTTGTACCACTGCCCGGATGCCAGAGCCAAAACCCGAACCTGAATCCTTTACGCCTTGTGTGCCGATGACATTGCCGTCAATTTTCCCAACAAAAGTATGAATCGTTGGTCCCGTGTCAGCGCCAGCCGCAGTAAAAGCATTGATTGCATGTGAGCTTGAGGTTGAAGCGATTGCTCCTGGGGTAGTGAGTTTGCCAATGATTGTGTTGTTCAGGACTTGGAAGGTCAGACTTGAAATCTGAGAACCCCCAATGTCAATGCCTTGACCGTCTCCAGAAAACGTGCTGGTTTGAACCAGAAAGCTGTTTGAGTTCACTGGTGCGTTAATAACACCGCCCGAGTTCGCCCCGATTCGTCCGCTGTCATTGGTTTGGATTTGAGCGCCAACCGAGAAAAGGTTTTTGAAGACCGACCCAGTGATCTGCCCGCTTGTCAGCACCGCATTGCCGCGCATCACCAAGAGCAGCCCGTCATTTCCCAGACCGTTGCTTGCAATGCCAACGGTGTCTCGTACTACTGTGCTTGTCAGGTTGAACGCCGTCATGCTGACGTTGAAGTTGTCCACGAAAATACCGTTGTGTGCCGATGGTCCAACGGTGCTGTTGGAGATGGTCACAACACCACTGGAGTTGAGCAACCGCAGTCCCTCGTGCGTGATAAGTCCGGTGTTGTCGGTGACAAAGCTGTGATCGAGGGTAAAACCTGTCGCCCCACTCAGGCTGATGCCATCGCTCCCACTGTTGAGCACCCGTATGCGGGTAAGCGAGACGCTGCCGACGTTGTTGAGCAAAATTCCAGCGCCAGTGCTGTTTTGGATCGTGCCACCAGTCAAATCCGCCGTATCGGGCGCTGTGAAGCTTGCGGCTGTGCCGACTGGATTGATGGTGATCGTGCCACCACCAGCCCCGCTCGAGTTGCCCGTGACGGTCAAGCCACCGCTGTTTCCAGTCGTGTTCAGCGAGATGCCGTTTGTTGCGCCACTCGATGAAATGCTGCGGAAGGTCAAACCACTGCCACCAATGGTGGTGCTCGAGATGTTCAATGCCGTGCCAGTGGTTGTTGTCAGTGTGTTGACTACCGAAGTGTTGTTCTGCGTGGCACTGACTGTCCCGCCACCTGTTGCGGTAAACGCATTGCTGCTGCCCGTGCTCAGATTTAACCCACCCGTGAAATTGATGCTCGAGCCTGTGTTGGCGTTTAAGAAGATGCCACTGGCAGTGTCGGTGATTGCACCGCTAAACGTGGCACTGCCACCCGTTCGATTTTGAATGTCAACCGAACGCCCCGAGGTGTTGTTGATCGAACCTGCAAATGTCAGGTTCGCCGTGCCGCCACTGACCAGGACATCCGCTCCGCTCGCGCCACTGATCGCGCCAGCGCTTGCCGTCAGTGAGCCAGTCACGCCTGTCAAACTGACTGCGTTTGTGCTGCTGGTGGACGACAGACTGTCAATTGTAACAACAAGGTTGCCCCCGTTGATGTTGAGGGCTGCGCCACTGCCGGTTAAGGTCAGGTTGTTGACCGTTGCCGTCCCGACGCTCGAGCCAATCAGTTTTGTGCCCGACACATTGCCGACCAAAAAGCCGCTGACGGTGTTGCCGCTTGCCAAGCCAATGCCATTGCCAGCGCCGTTGGTCAACGTCGGTACGTTGGCTGGTGTTGCCGGGCGCAAGGTTTGGCTGTTGACAATCAGATCAACACTTTCACCGATCAGGCGCTGTCCATTCTCGAGGGTTAAGCCAGAGGTGTAACCAGTCCCTTTCAGCACATAAATGAAATCGTTCGGTGCGTCACTGTCGCCAGCCCCTCCCGCGCCATTGATGTTGCTAAAGTTCTGGAAAGGACTGCTGCTGCGTCCGTCACCACCTGCCGCAGCGCTCGAGTCCACATACCAGACCATGTTTGAAATACTGACATCGGCACTCTGGTCTGGAATGGTACAACCCGCACCGTCGCTGACACGGTACTTGAACGTGGCAGCTCCCGTCACACCAACATTGGGATTAAAAATGTAATTCCCAGCGACCAAGGTCGCACTGCCATTCGTACCCGCCCCAAGACCAGCCACGGCACTCAAACTCGAGATGCCATCGAGCGGAGCGTAATGCCCGAGCAGATTCGTATCGGCAATGCTTTTTGGCGTGTTGCCGATGGTACTAAAGCCAAATGCTGCGGTGCTGGTAATCTTAATATTGCCACCAATCCAAGCTGTGGCACTCGAGACACCCGCCGTTTTCGCGCCTGGAATAAACACGCCGCCTGTCAGGCTCGAGTTGCACAGGTACGCCACTTGCGCTGTTAACGCAGCCGCTCGAGTTGAGGCGGTGCTGCCGACACCTTGCTCTTCGAGACTTTCACTGACTCGGGTGATGTTGTCCGCAAAAATCAAAAAGGACATGCTGTAACGGTAGGCGTTGTTGCCCGCACCGGCATCACCATTTTGCGGGACGCGCAAAGCAATTGTTAAGGTGTTGTTGGTTGTACCGTGCACAATATTGCGTCCGTTGGTCGCATTGCGAGCGACATAGCCGTACTGCAATACGCCTTCACCCACGACACCATTGTTAATCAATGTTCCCTGGGCATCGGCTTGAATGGTGCTGGTCTCGCTGGGCGAGAAAATTTGCATGTCAGCATGGGTGTCATCCACCACATAACCACCCCCACCATCTGGTTTCATGCCGTGGGTTGGACGCAATTGAGTTGCCCAGGTTGCGGCATTGCTCGAGCCTCCACCGAAGTCTTGAATGTTGAAGAAGGCTGTTTGGGCAACGTTTAAGTTGGGGAGTTTCTGACGGTGGTAAGCGATGAAGGTCAGGTTTGAGTAGTCTGTGGCTGCGCTGAGGTTGGAAATGTTAAACCTGGCGTTCAAGAATCGGTCTGTGCCTGCGGTTGGGGTCTGGGCTTCAAAGAAGGCTGGGGAAATCTGAAATTCGGTTTCGGCGGGGAAGCTCGTGGCTCGGGTTTGGCGATCAAATCTGGCTTTGGTTGTTTTGCCACTGCTGTCAAAATCGAAGGTCACGCTGCCCAGTAAGGTGGGTTTAAAAGCGACGGGCGCAGGTGTTTGTGGTCTGGAATTTGAGGTTGGGAGTTGTGGACATGCCACCAAAAAAGTGCTGAACAGCAAACCAATCCAGGCAAGACGTGATTTCATAGTCGCTCCTCCAAATTGAATAGAATCGTGCCTGTTAAAGCCAGGAAGTAAGGTGGCTCGAGCTTTGGGGTTTGCTGGTCTTGTCTGTGCGTCTTGAGTGGTAAGAGGCTTCGTTGGGCATTGATGTCCTGTTCCTTTCGGTTCTGGCAATTGAAATCAAAACTGTGTTTTCTGAAATTTGCGGTTTCAAAATCTAGAATCTCAATTTCTGTTTGTTAAGAATCATATCAATGTAGTCGTCATTTGGAAATTCTGTCAATGCACAATAGATTTTGGGCAAGGTAAAAGAACATGTAAAGACTGACTTTGACACTCTAATTTGCCTGCCGTAAGGAATTTTTTGAAGTACACAAACCTTAAATCTAAAGCCAAACTCGAGAAACTTCTATAAATCAGGTTCTAAAGCCACAAATAAAACTCGAGAACGTCTTGGGTTCTCGAGTTTCAATATTCGCGTTGTTTGCTTTAACGCTCGAAGACGCCTTCGGTTAAAATTTTGAAGGCTTTGTGCAACTCTTCTTGCACTGGGCGTTCGCTCATGAAGGCGCTCCAACGCAGCGCAGTCATCAAAAACGTGTATGCCATCGTGGCAGCGATGCGCTCACTCGATAAATCCTTGCGAATGCTTGGAATCTCGCGCAGCAACGCCTCGATGATTTTGGCGAGCGGCATGGCTTCGTAGGCGGTGTGCGCCCGAATCGGGTCTGGATTGATCAATTCGTAGGTCAAAGGCGGAATCAGCGTCCGTTCAGAACCCGCCACCTCGGCAAGGTCGCGCCACAAACCCTCGAGAATCTCGAGCGGCGTGCGCCCCAAGGTTTTGCGTTCCTCGACGCGTTCGCGCACGCCAGCCACAATGCTCGCGCCGTAATCGAGCAGCACGGCTTCTTTGTACGGGTAATAATTAAAGAACGTGCCGCGTGAAACATGGGCGGCTTTGGCAATGTCGGTGGCGGTGGTCTTGTCAAAACCGCGTTCTTTGAAGAGTTGAATGGCGACCGTGTAAATACGGTTTTTGCGCCGTGATTTTTGGCGTTCCCTGAGCGATGGTGGCGCTTCGATGTTGAACGCCTCCCGGTAAGCCTTTTCTGAAAATGAGTCAAGCACGTGTGATGATAGCACTTTTAATCTCGAGGTCAAGTTTAAACCCAGTCAAAGGTAATTGAATCTCGGTAGGTTGAAGTCGGGCTGTTGCACTTCATAATGAAATAGAATTTGGAACATGGCAACAAAAAAATTAATTCCGCAGGAAGCCGGCATTGCGCAACTGCAAGCCTTGATGGTTTCAAAAAAAACCTCGAGTTTTGAGTTGGTCAAGCATTATCAGACACGAATCTCGAGCATCGACATGAAGGCGCTCAACAGTGTGCTCGAAGTCAATCCCGACGCACTTAAAATAGCTCAGAAATTGGATGCCGAACGGGTTTCTGGCGGCTCTCGAGGGATATTGCAGGGCATTCCAATTTTGTTAAAAGACAACATCAACACTGCTGACAAACTTCACACCAGCGCCGGGAGTCTGGCACTCAAAGATTCTCGAGCGACCGAAGATGCGGCGTTGGTTGCAAAGCTGCGACAGGCTGGCGCGATTATTCTGGGCAAAACCAACATGACCGAATGGGCGAATTTTATCAGCACCCACATGCCCAACGGTTACAGCTCAAAGGGTGGTCAGGTCTTAAATCCTTATGATAAAAGTTTTAACACGGGCGGCTCGAGCAGCGGTTCTGGTGTGGCAGTCGCCGCCGATTTGTGCGCCGTGGCGGTTGGGACTGAAACTTCGGGTTCGATTCTCAGCCCTGCCAACAACAATTCGGTGGTCGGCATCAAACCCACGGTTGGTCTGATCTCGAGGCGCGGGATTATTCCGATAGCCGCCAGTCAAGACACGGCTGGACCGATGGCAAGAACGGTTGAAGATGCCGCAATTTTGTTGGGTGCGATGACGGGATTTGACGCTCGAGATGCTGCGACCAAAGGCGCGAAAAGTTTAGACGATTACACGGTCTTTCTCGAGAAAGACGGCTTACGCGGAATGCGTTTGGGCGTACCTCGAGCCTATTTCTGGCAGCACGTCAAAGACGACCAAAAATTGGTTCTCGAGAATGCCCTGACCGCGCTTCAAGATGGCGGCGCAGTTTTGGTCGAAGCAGAGATTGACAGCGCCCAAGCCGTGGCTGACCTTGGCTACACGGTTTTGCTCTACGAATTCAAACGCGACCTGAACAAATACCTCCGAAGCCTTGCGCCCGAATTTCCACGCAGTTTGCTCGAGTTGATACGGTTTAACGAAACCAACCACAAGAAAATGTTGCGTTACGGGCAAACCTTATTGTTGGCTGCGCAAAGTACGGGCGGCACAAACTCAGAAATTTATGCATATACTCGAGCCGAAGATGTGCGACTCTCGAGGCAAAAGGGCATTGACGCGACCCTGAAAAAACACAAGCTCGAGGCGCTCGTCATGCCGATGTACTGGGGCGCTCAAATTGGGGCAAAAGCGGGATATCCAAGCATTTGTGTGCCCGCAGGTTACTCGAGCGACGGCAATCCTGTGGGGATCACGTTTATGGGCACAGCCTGGAGCGAACCAACCCTGATTCGTGCCGCCTATGCCTTCGAGCAAATCACCCAAGCCAGACTTGCCCCAAAACTTTGAAACTCGAGAATCGTAAGGTGTGCTTTTTGACAATGGACTTTGGCTCAAAAGAAAAAAGCGAACCAGAAATTAAAAAGTCACCCCCTGGCGTAAGCTAGCGACCATGCCCGAAGGTGCATTTTATGGTCAAGAAGGGGGTCGCCGCGTATAAAAGAATTCTTAAAACATGGTTGACTTGAGCGTGGCTAGGCATTGCGGCGGGGGGTCGTGCAAGATTCAGTTATCGAACCAATGCCGCACGACCCCTCCGTCTCTCGCTACGCTCGAGCCACCTCCCCTACCTCACGGCAGGGGAGGACAAAAACAGTGGATTTCCGATTTAACCAAACCGTCCCGTAATGTAGGCTTCCGTGCGTTCGTCTTTGGGCGTTTGAAACACTGCCTCGGTCGCGCCGTGTTCGACCAGATCACCGACCAGAAAGAAACTGGTGGTGTCCGAAACTCGAGATGCCTGCTGCATGTTGTGCGTCACAATAATAATGGTGGTTTGTTGTTTGAGGCTTTCCATCAGGTCTTCGATGCGTTGGGTGCTTTGCGGGTCGAGGGCGCTGGTGGGTTCGTCCATCAGTAAAATCTCGGGTTCGACCGCCAAAGCCCTGGCAATGCAAAGGCGCTGTTGTTGCCCTCCAGAGAGGCTCGAGCCGACGGCTTTGAGGCGGTCTTTGACCTCATCCCAGAGTGCCGCACCGCGCAGGCTGCGTTCAACGGTTTCATCGAGTTTGACTTTGTTCTTTTCGCCGGCAAGGCGCAAACCAGCGACCACGTTATCGTAAATGCTCATGGTTGGGAACGGGTTGGGTTTTTGAAAGACCATGCCGATTCGGCGGCGCACGTCCACGGGGTCAACGTCGCTGGCGTAAACATCTTGCCCATCGAGCAAAATCTTGCCCGTGACCCTGGTGTTTGGGGTCAGTTCGTGCATTCGGTTGATGGCT
>JAYTKL010000011.1:0-7414 GCA_043730305.1 Deinococcales bacterium
AAGTCTGTCATGGACTGAATATACAGACTTTTGTCCGTATCTCAAATGCATATTGTTGACGAATACTGGATACCATGCTATTCTATATCCATCAGCGCCTAAACGGGCGCGTTTTTTATTGCCTGAAAATTCTGAAGAACCGTCAAAAAACCCGAGATGCCATTTTAGAGCACATCTCGAGCGTCAAGTTCAAAATGTTTTAGGCGCTGATGGCGTACAAGTCCGTACCGCGCAACTCGAGTTTGATGCTGGCAAGAGGTTTGTCGGCGGGACCGTTGACCACCGTACCAGTTTGCGCTTTAAAGACCGAACCGTGACATCCGCAACCCATGTTGCCAGAACCGTCTGGTAAGCCAATGGTGCAACCCAAATGCGTGCAAATTCGGCTTAAAGCCACAAAATTTAAACCATTTGCTTGCGCGGTTGCCGTCCGAACCGCTATGGCTGGCGAACCACCGAAGTCAAACTCGAGGCTAGCGCCAACTTTTGGAAAATCACTGGTTTTGCCGACGCGCACGCCACCTTGGGCGGCAACATTTCTCGAGCCTTCTTGAGCACTCGGGGCGCAACCCACGATTGAGGCTGCCCCAGCGAGACTGACGGTGCTGATACCAATGGTTTTTAAGGCTTCACGGCGTTTCATACTGACCCCCAAATTGATTCTTTAAAACCATAGTGCATGATCGTCATGAGATTTGTAGGTTACGGTAGAGGTATGAGTCTCTATTTTCAGACTAAACAACTCGAGGATGGTTCAATCACCAAACCTGGCGTCCGAGGATTTCCGTATCTTGACCCCGCGCAAGTTTTGCTGCTCGAGACTTTGGGGCAACTCGAGGTGTCTGGTTCGGTGCTGGATTTGACGGCTCGAGGTGGGGCGTTGGCGCTCGAGTTTTCCAAGCTTGGTTTGGAGGTGGCAGCACTCGAGATTTCACAGGCGGCGATCACAGCCTTGAACCTCACGGCTGCGAAATTAGCTTTTAAAGTCCTCGAACCTGAACAGGTTTTTGATCTCGAGCCGCAATTTGATCTTGTTTGCCTGATCCTGCCCGCAGACCGTGGCAATGCCCTGGTGCGCTTCTGGTGTGAGCGTGCGTTCGCTTTTACCAAACCTGGCGGGCGGGTGTTGCTGACGGGCGATAAGGACAAGGGTTTCGAGCGTTACTTCAAGGAAGCCAAACATTTTTTTGGCAGTGCCGAGATTCTCGAGCGCAGCAAGGGTTTGCGGGTTGGTCTGCTCGAGAAGACCTTGATTGAAGCTCCAAAGCAGCCTTCAGCAGAGCGCTTTACCATCGAAGCCAGAACTTTAAAACTCGAGTGTGAGGCGCTGCCAGGGGTGTTTGCAAGTGGCAAACTCGATGCGGCTTCAAAAGTCTTGCTCGAACAGCTACCAAATGCTGGGGGCAAGCGGGTGCTCGACATTGGTGCGGGTTACGGCGCTCTTGGCTCAATCTTGGCACTCGAGGGAGGGAGCGTGACGATGCTCGAGGATGATTGGTTTAGCGTGCAAAGCATCCAACGCACCCTGAACCTCAATAACCTCAACGCTCGAGTCTTGCATTCGGATGTGGACTCGAACCTGGAAAAAGACGCCAAATTTGATTTGATCGTCATGAACCCACCGTTTCATGTTGGTAAAGACGTGATTTTAGATGTGGCGCTCGAGTTTATTCAGGCGGCTGGTCGGCATCTGGCGCAACATGGTGAGGTTTGGTTGGTGGCAAATCACTTCCTGCCCTACGAGCAGCCTCTCGCCAGCCTTGGGCGTGTGCGTGAAATGGCTCGAGACCGAGGCTTTAAGGTGCTGGCAGTGCAAGCTTGAAACTCGAGTTTTCTCGAGAAACCCGAATTTTTCACCCAGTCCACGGATTTTTGCTTGGTTCCAGCTTTAAGTATGTTAAAGTCTGGTCTGGAGGACTTATGGCAGACGTTTTTACCCAAGTCAAAGAAGTGATCGTTGAAAAATTAAGCTGTGATGCAGACAAAGTTGTACTGGAAGCATCATTCGTGGATGACCTTGGCGCTGATAGTCTCGAGACCGTAGAACTTATTATGGGCTTGGAAGACAAATTCGGTTTAACCATCGCAGACGAAGACGCTGAAAAAATTCGCACCGTCAAAGACGCAGTGGATTTTATCGGCTCTAAGCAAGGTTAAGAGCATCTTTTCGAGCGCTGAAAAGCTGTTGGACGTTAACGTTCGGCAACCTTTCTGCGCTCGAGCATTGATGAGGTACTTATGGGTCATCGTGTGGTCATTACAGGGCTTGGACCTGTGACACCAATTGGGATAGGCGCCCCAGCATTTCATGCGGCACAACTGGCTGGTAAAAGCGGTGTGGGCATGATTCAAAAATTTGACACCAGCAAATTGAAATGTCGTTTTGCTGCCGAAGTGGACATTGATTTTACCGATTACGGTTTGGAAATTCGGGAATTAAAACGCCTGGATCGTTACGTGCAATTCACGCTCGTCGCCGCCGAACTCGCCCGTCTGGACGCTGGCTTAAGCCTCGAAGAACTTCAAGGCGATCAGGTTGGCACACTGATTGGTACGGGCATCGGCGGCATGGAAACCTTCGAGAATCAAACGCGGGTCATGATCGAACGCGGCGCAGACCGCCTCAGCCCGTTCTTTATTCCAATGATGATTGCCAACATGGCAACCGGTCATGTTGCCATGCGTTACGGTTCTACGGGCGTCTCGAGCAGCGTTGTGACGGCTTGCAGCACCAGCACCGTGGCACTCCACGACGCGTATCACTTCTTAAACCGAGGCGATTGCGAGGTCATGATCGCCGGCGGTGCCGAAGCGACCGTCACGCCGCTCGCCATTGGCGCGTTCGGCAACATGGGCGCACTAAGTACACGCAACGACAGTCCCCAAACCGCCTCTCGACCCTTCAGCGCCAGCCGTGACGGTTTTGTGATGGGTGAGGGTGCGGGTATTTTGATCCTCGAGACGCTCGAGCACGCCCAAAAACGTGGCGCGAAAATTTACGCCGAACTGCTCGGCGCTGGGCTTGCCGCCGACGCGTACCACATCACCGCCCCAGCCCCAGAGGGACGGGGTTACACCAACGCCATCAAACGCGCCCTGAAAAATTCCAAAATCAATGCCGATCAAGTCGGTTACGCCAACCTGCACGGCACGAGCACCCCGATGAACGACCTTGCCGAAACCCAGGGCATGAAAGCCGTCTTTGGAGAGCACGTCAAGCACCTGGCAACCTCGAGCACCAAAAGCATGACGGGGCATTTACTCGGTGCGGCTGGCGCGGTCGAAGCGATAGCCACCGTTCAGGCACTCGATACGGGCATCATTCCGCCAACCATCAATTACATCGATGCCGACCCAGAATGCGACCTTGATTACACCCCGAACACCCCACGCAAGCTTCAAGTTGAATACGCGATTTCCAACTCGAACGCCTTCGGTGGTCAGAACGCTTGCGCGGTCTTTAAACGCTGGAGCGAATAAAGTTTTAAAAGATTGAAGGCTCGAGATGGAGGGTGCATCTCGAGCTTTTGTTTTGAACATCGTTAAGCAGTTGATTTGGGATACAGCAATTGACCAATGGCAATCACATATTTTAGCGGAATCTTTGGATTGTTAATGTCTTTCCCGCCATCAAGATGCCATTTCGCTTCCCACTTTGCAAAGAAAACCTCGAGATCAATGGCTGCAACGTGGTAAACCGCAATCAGTTCAATGCCATTGTAGATTGCAAAAATCCACGGGACTTGCCTGTACTTTGCTAAAATCCCAGGGTTGAGATGATGGTGCGTCGTGAACTGCTTTTGCTTCAAGATGTTCACAGTTTTTAGTTCATACTCTTGACCTTGTTCATCAATGGCATCATTTCCTTCTCGACCCTCGAGCACTTTTAAACCAGTGACCAGCAAAACCTGCAATAACTTCCCGCCATTGTCTTGAAAAACATCGTCAATGCCGTGCTCAGAGGCAAGTTTTTGAAATGCTCGGATGGCTGGCAGCAGTTCCTCGAGCCGTGCAAGATCAGGATGCGCTTTCATCTGACTTCCAACAACTGCGAAATGCTGATATCAAATGCCAGGGCAATACGCTCAAGGTTATCAATCGAAGTATTGCGCTCACCACGTTCAATAGAACCAATGTAGGTTCGGTGCAAGCCCACCAGATCAGCCAGCGCCTCTTGCGACAATCCTCGAGATGTCCGCAGCATTTTGAGGTTCTTCGATAATGTCGCTCTAGCCTGCAAGTCTTCTTTTTTGCGTTTCACACAGATATAATCGCAATACAGATGACTTTGAATCTACAGACGATAAGTAGCGTAGGGTGTATACTCAATTCTCAATGGACAAGCGCATTCACCTCGAGATACCCGCTTACCAAACGCAACTGGGCGCAGCTTACTGCGGCGATTCGTTGCAACTTCTCGAGCAACTTGAAGATTCAAGCGTCAATTTGTTCATCACCAGTCCACCGTTTGCCTTGCAGCGCGAGAAAGAATACGGCAACAAAAACCAAGACGATTACCTCGAGTGGTTGACCCAATTTGCACGGCTTGTCCACCGCAAACTACGCGACGATGGCAGCTTTGTGCTTGACCTTGGCGGCGCATACCAAAAGGGTTTACCAGTACGCAGTTTGTACAATTTTCGGGTATTGCTAAAATTTTGTGACGAGCTTGGATTTTTCCTTGCAGAAGATTTTTACTGGTTTAACCCAGCCAAACTTCCCAGCCCAATAGAATGGGTCAACAAACGCAAAATTCGTGTCAAAGATGCTGTCAACACGATCTGGTGGTTTTCAAAAACCCCGATGCCAAAAGCCGATGTCAGCAAAGTTCTGGTCGAGTACAGCGACCGCATGAAAAAGTTGCTCGAGAATCCAGAGAAGTATTACACCGCCAAAAAACGCCCATCGGGTCATGATATTGGCACGGCTTTTGCTAAAGACAATGGTGGGGCAATTCCGCCAAACTTATTGCAAATTCCGAACACTGAAGCCAATGGGCAGTATCTGGCGTATTGCAAAGCTGCTGGCACAAAAGGTCATCCGGCACGGTTTCCAGCCAAGTTGCCCGAGTTTTTTATTCAAATGCTGACCGACCCTGGCGATTTGGTTGTGGATATTTTTGCGGGTTCAAACACCACGGGATCAGTTGCCGAAAATCTGGCGCGGCGTTGGCTGGCGTTTGAACTCGAGCCGGGGTACGTTGCAAATTCTGTGTTTCGATTTCTCGAGAAAAACTTAAAACCCGAAGTTGTACAAGGGTTTTATCGGCAGGTTTTGGCGGGTGAAAGTCTGGATTTGCGGCTGCACGTTCAACAGCAACGATTATTCGAGCTTGCCGAACGTGCCGTGCTTGCCGCTGACGATTAGAACGCTGTTTCTAACGCCTCGAGTGCCGCCTTCACATCCTTAACACCCGCCTGCGCCATGTCGGGTCGCCCACCACCTTTACCGCCCCCTGCCGCCGCAAGCTTGCCAATCAACTGTCCCGCGTGCGCCCCCCTTGTCACCGCGTCGTTGGTCGCCTTGATCGCCAGTCCACCTTCAGAGCCAACCACCACAATGTCGGCTTTGCTCTTCTCGAGCAGATCGTCAACGGCGGTGCGGAGTTCATTACCGACAACACCCGTTAACGACAGCCGCGCAATTTTAAAGCCGCCAAGCTCGAGGTTGTCGGCACTCGAGCCAGCGCTGGTTTGCGCGTGAACGAGTTTTTGTTTCAAATCCGCCACCGTGCGGGTTAAGCCTTTCATCTCGTCTTGCAGTTTCTCGAGTCGTTCGGGCAAGGTTTCTGGTGTGGCATTCAGGGTTCTCGAGAGCACCCGCACGCGCTCCAAAGTGTCACGAATGTACGCCGTTGCCGCCTCGCCGCACAGTGCCTCGAGCCGCCGCACACCCGCCGCCACGCCCTCTTCGGAGACGATCACAAATGCGCCAATGTTGCCCGTGCGTTTGACGTGCGTGCCACCGCACAATTCTTTGCTCGAGATGTCCACGTGTTGCTCGAGAATGCCCACGCTCGAGATTGAACCGTCCACGCTGACGACCCGCACTTCTGCGCCGTACTTCTCGCCAAAGAGTGCCATCGCGCCCGTCTTGCGGGCTTCCTCGAGCGGCATGAGTTTATAACTGACTGCGAAATCAGATTGAATCCAGCGATTCACGAGTTGTTCGACGTGGCGAATTTCATTGCCCGTCACGGCTTCGTTGTGCGTGAAATCGAAACGCAAGCGATCTGGCGTGACCAAACTGCCTTTTTGTTGCACGTGCGACCCCAGCGTGGCGCGAAGTGCCGCCTGCAACAGGTGCGTCGCCGTGTGATGCTTTTCCGTCGCCGCCCGAACTCCAGATTCCACTCGAGCCTCGAGCGTATCTTCGACGCTCAGCGTGCCGCGCAAAATTTGTGCCTCGTGGATAAAAATGCCCTGCGCGTTCTTGTGCGTGCCCGTCACAACGGCGCGACCCTCCGTATGCCCAGAGACGCTGGCGCGAATCGGACTTTCGACTCGAGCCTCAACGTGATGACTCGTCCACTCGAGCGCCCCAACATCCCCGACTTGACCGCCACCTTCGGCATAAAACGGTGTGGTGTCCAAAATAATTTGCACGTGATCGCCGTCGTGGGCGTTCAAGACTCGAGCGTTGCCGACCAGAATGGCAACCACCCTGGCAGTGGAATTCTTCAACGTGTAACCGACAAAGTTTGTGGCGGGAAGACCCTCGAGTGAATCGTTGGAAGCGGCGTACATGCCATCTTTTTTGCCGTACTTGCTGCCTGCTCGAGCCAGGGCTTGAGCCTCTTTGAACGCAATATCGAAACCCGCTTCGTCTACCTTCAAACCATGTTCTTCCGCGATTTCTCGAGTGAGATCGATAGGAAAACCAAAGGTGTCGTATAAGGTGAATACTTCATCTCCAGGGAGTTCTAGTCCTGGTGGCGGGTTTGTAGGTATTGGTAAAAAATCTTCTTGCCACTCCGAATCTGAACTTTTAGTAAACGTGGTAGTGAACTTAATTGATTTTGAAATTTCAGTATCTGTTCGACTTTCTGGTAATTGTTTATGTATATCAAGGATTAATTTATTTAAAGTATCCTTATCAGATATTAAAGTAGTTGCCCAGCCGTGATATTCGCTGTCGAGTTGATATTCTCCTGCGCCTAAACTAATAAATCCTTTTTGAATAACTGCTTTTGCCATCGCATAGTTTAGTCTTTCAATCCCATTCTCGAGCGTCCGCAAGAAACGTTTTTCTTCTTCCTCGATTTGTTTGGTCACGCTTTCTTGAGCCACTACCATTTCTGGATATGCCTGCCCGAGCGTGTCCACCACGATTTGCACGAGTTTATACAAGACTGGTTCTTTCATGCCCAACAAATAAGCGTGACGGCTGGCACGACGCATGACTTTGCGCACCA
>JAYTKL010000012.1:0-1165 GCA_043730305.1 Deinococcales bacterium
GGGACCACTGTACGGCGGCACTGAAGGCTTTTTTCTGGACACCTTGGCGCGTTACGGCATTTCTATTCTCGAGGCTGA
The DNA here is from genome assembly GCA_043730305.1 of Deinococcales bacterium. Lineage (GTDB taxonomy): Bacteria > Deinococcota > Deinococci > Deinococcales > JAAFIG01 > JANXTZ01. Next base: position 79 of record JAYTKL010000012.1, read on the forward strand.
AAACACCACCGAACTCGAGCAAAAAATATCCAGCCGCACCAAAATGGTCTACCTCGAGACGCCGACCAATCCGACCCTCAAAATCACTGACCTGAAAGAAGTCGCTCGAGTGGCGCACCTTCACGGTGTTTTGGCGGTCACCGACAACACTTTTTGCACGCCGTACCTCACCCAACCGCTCGAGCACGGTTTTGACGTGGTGTTGCATTCAATGACCAAATATTTGGGCGGTCACGGCGACGCGATTGGCGGCGTTCTGGCAGGCTCGAGCGAACTGATGTTGCAGGTCAGGATGGAGGGCTTGCGCCACCTTGGCGGCTGCCTGGGACCGCAAGAAGCCTACTTGTTCCTTCGGGGCATCAAAACCTTGCCGCTTCGCATGGAAGCACACTGCGATGTTGCCCAAAAAATTGCAAAACACCTTGTTTCAAAATCTGGCATCAAACGCGTGTTTTACCCGGGACTCGAGACGCACCCAGGTCACGAAATCGCCAAACGCCAGATGCGGCGCTTTGGCGGCATGGTCAGCCTCGAACTCGAGGGCGGACGGCAAGCCGCGCAGGTTTTTCTGGATTCGCTCGAGTTGTTCACACAAGCCGTGTCTTTGGGCGATGTCGAATCGCTGGCGTCACATCCTGCCAGCACCACGCACCAACTCTTGTCGCCAGAACTTCGCGCCAAAGAGGGCGTCACAGATTCACTGGTACGCCTTTCAATCGGCATCGAAGACCCACAGGACTTGATCGCCGACATTGACCAAGCCCTCGAAGTCGTCAACCAACAACTTTTGGTCGGCGTTTAACCCCCAAACACTTGTGTCCACAACCGACTGCCGTTCGAGTCAAACACCCGCACTCGAGCGGCAGGCACGGATTCGGGCAGCACAAACTTGATTTTCGTCCCGTGTGCCACCTCAAGAATTTTGCCGTTTCCAGCCACCAACTCGCTCGAGTAGGCGTAATGATGCTCGGGTTTGATTTCAAGTTCCAACGTCCGACCTTTCCAGAACAGTTTCTCGAGCATGATGCCCGTGCTCGAGTAAAAATGACCCAACTCGAGCGCGGTTAAAATTGCGGTTTGCTCGAGT
>JAYTKL010000013.1:0-9601 GCA_043730305.1 Deinococcales bacterium
GGCGCGGCACCATCGAAGATGTCTCGTGCGATAGTGATGGCAAAATCGACAAATTTATTGACCTGCGCGACGTGCAAAAAACCTTGCCCTTGCACGAACCCAAAGCGGGCGAACCCTATTACCTCGGCGTGTTCTTGATGGGCGCATACCAAGACGTGCTCGGCAGCGCCCACAACCTGTTCGGCAAAGTCAACGAAGCCCACGTCAGCGTCTCGAGCGACGGCGATTACGAACTGGACTTGTTCGTGCGTGGACAAAAAGCCCGCCGTCTGATCGAGGGCATGGGTTACAGCGCCCCGCAACTGAGTCGGGGCGTGCGTGAAGATGTCGAGGAAGCCATTGAGGCGGGCATCCTCGGACCCGCCGAGGGTGAGAGTTTTCTCGAGCATTACGATGAAGAACTGGTGGGGTACACCTACCTCGAGTGAAATGTATCAATGTGAGTATGGCTTTTGAACCCATGACCCAGAATTGAATTTTGGGTCATGGTTATTGTGAATCATCTTGAAGGATTTCACGTCCCGCTCGAGTTGAGCATTTAATGCAATTGACAGAATCTTAGAAAATTTTGTTTCTGAATAAGATACCCAAGAGTAATATGGTACACTTTTCAAATGACACCCAACCAGTTCAGATTCTTAAGTGGAATTTTCTTGCTTGGACTGACAAGCATGTTGGTCGCTTGCCCACAAACCCCAAGCTCCACCCCCCCCAGCGCAAACCAAGCCAAGTTTTTTGGCGTCGCAACGCTCCAAGTGGACAGCCAAGCCAAAACCAGCAAGCTTTACTTCGAGCCTGTTGGAACTCGAGGCAGAAACACGCGTTTTGTCAATGAAAGCACCTTGGGTGTCGGTTCGGCAATTTTCAACACCGTGGATAAAGTCCCAACATCGGAACGCTTCTTGAATGCCAGTTTCCCGGTCACCAACAACGGCGCCCTCACCCTGAACAATTTGACTTTTATCGCCTACCACAAAACGGGCAACGCAAACGGCAGCGCTTTTTCAAACGTTCAAGATTTTACTGGTGGCACAATCAACGCCGATAATTTGGTCTTGGCGCTCAAACCAACCAATGCCATGAAAACATCGGGAGCGTCGGTTGTGGTGGACAACGACAAAGCCGACTTGCAAGTTTTCACAACTTCCGAAGCCAGCGCACTCGATACGGCAGCAAGCAGCGCCGGGTTGTTGCAAGCTGGCGAATTTACGCTCGAGTACGGCTATGTGACCCGTCACTGCACCAGCAATTGCGCCACCACACCAACCTGGGATCGAAGCCTGCCACCTGCCGCCACGGGCAATTTGACCATCGCTTTGCGAGTCCCACAAACAGGTGATGCAGGTGCAGGCTCAGGCTACCGTTACACGATGCAATTTCTTGTTTTTGAAGACGCCAACAATCGCGTGACCCAAAGCCTGGATGAACAAAACGACAACACCCAAGCTTCGAGTCGGGCAACATCCCTGGCAGCCAGTACCGTCAACACCTTGGCAGGCAGTACGTTCACCGGAATCAACCGTTTTGTCTGCTCGGTGCGGACAGCAGGCTCGAGCGGTACACCGTTGGCGTATTTGACCAAACCAATCGGCAGCATTTTACTGAGTACCACTTCAGTTTCAATCGGCAAGACCAATACCAGAGGTTTGGTTGCCACCGTCAAAGACAGCAGCAATCTGACGTTTGGGGTTCCTGGTAACGCTCTGACTTGGAACTCGAGCGTATCCGGTGTCGCAACGGTCAGCGCAAGTGGGGTGGTGACCGGAGTTGCGGCGGGTTCGAGCGCAATTTCGGTATCGCTATGTGGTGTGACCAGCTCGAGCGCCACCATCAATGTTGTGGGTGCAACGACTGAAGTTGAACCCAACAACACGAATCCTCAGGCAGATGCTTCCGTCTTTCCCATCATTACAAGCGATGCGAACATTGCTGGGGCGATCACCCCAGTCGCTGATCTTGATCGTTATAAACTGCTTGTGGCAGCAGATTCCACCATTCGATTTGAGCTTTTTGCTGATGCGACTGAAGATTGTAGGGCAGCGCAAGTACCAGCCCCAACCAAAATAATATTGCTCGACAGTGTCGGAACTACACTCACCACAGACACCACTTCTGGGATTGAGAATTGTTCAGCCATTGTCCGCCGATTAACCGTCGGAACGTATTATGTTCAGTTATCAAAAAACACGGCTGGAACAATTGCAGCTTACATGTTACAAGTCAGGTTTTTGACCGACCAGGCGACTGAAGTTGAACCGAATAACACCCAAGCCACCGCCACCACACTGACTGGTTTTGACGCCTTTATTCTGGGGGGACATCAAGTCTCGAGCGATACAGACTGGTACGCCCTCACTGTTGCTGCTGGAGCATCACTGCGGATCGAAACCATTGAGGGCAGCACTGCCGAAACATGCGAATCACTTGGCATTGACAGCAAAATCACACTGTTCAACGCGGTTGGTACTTCTCTTGGCGTTGATGACGACACTGGGCGCGGCTTTTGTTCGCAGATTGATGGAACTGGAGCAATACCCTTACATGCTTATGCGCACAATTTGGCGGCGGGAACGTACTACATTGCAGTTGAAAAATCTAACTTCGCCTCTGCTGGCTCTAATGGCGCACTATTTGATTATCGCCTAGCCCTCACCATTCGTTAAACATCAGCGCTCGAGTTTGTGCCCCGCACCTTCAAACGTGCGGGGTTTTTATGTTGAGTCTCATGCTGAAGCATTTGATATTCTCGAGCCATGAAACCCCTCAGTGCCAGCGCCCAAAAAGTTCAGGACGTGCTTGACACCTTCAACCTCGAGCACCGTGTGATCGAACTCGAGATTCCAGTCAAAACCGCCCAGCAAGCCGCCGACGCCGTGGGTTGCGGCGTGGCGCAAATTGCCAAAAGTCTGATTTTTGCCTCCGAATCTGGCAAACCTGTGCTGGTGATCGCCTCGGGCATCAACCGCGTGAATGAAGCTCGAGTTGCCAGCATTATTGGTGAAAGCATTGCTCGAGCCAGCCCAGATTTTGTCCGCTCGAGCACTGGTTTTGCAATTGGCGGCATTCCACCCGTCGGTCATGCCGTGCAACCCGTGATCGTAATTGACCAAGATTTACTTTTGCACCCCAGCATTTGGGCGGCGGCGGGACACCCGAACAGTTTGTTTGAATTAAATCCGCACGACCTCGAGCAGATGACAGGCGGAACGGTTGCCAGCATTCGAGAAGATTAAACCCTGGCTTTTGGAGCACTGACCACCAACGCCACAGCCGCCGCGCACAACACCAAACCCAGCAACGCCGCCACACCCAAACGTTCACCAAACAAAAAATACGCCTCAATGGCGGTCAAAGGCGGCACGAGATAAAACAAGCTCGAGACGCTGCTGGCAGACGTTTGACGGATCAACCACATCAGTAACAAAATCGCACCAAGGCTAATGACCAGCACAAACCAAGACAGCGCAAAAACAAACTGCGGTGTCCAATTGATTCGTATGGGTTCAAACGCCAACGCCAGCAGCAAAAACACCAAACCAGCCGCCAGATACTGCACAATCGTGCCTGTGACCAACGGAATGCCCGTGGCGAAACGCTTTTGGTAAATCGTACCGCCAGTGCTCGAGAGTAGCGCCACAACGCAGGCAACAATTCCCCAAGGGTTGACCGGGTTTTGTGCCGCCAGCAAAAACTTTTCGGCAACCACCAACAACACACCCGCAAAACCAAGCACCAACCCAAACCATTGACGGTTTGTCACGGTTTCACCCAAAAGTTTCGCGGCAAGGCTCGAGACCAGCACGGGTTGAAGATTGACAATGATCGAACTGATACCCGCCGTAATACCCAAATGAATACCCGTGAACAACGCGCCCAAATACCCAGCATGAAGCAACACCCCAGCAAATGCCGCATGTTTTAGCTCGAGCCAGTTTTTGGGAAACGGTGTTTTCAGCACTCGAGCAATCAGCAATAACGCCAGTGTTGCCAGCACCATCCGCAGCAGCAAAAACGTGAACGGTGGCGCGAACGGCAAACCGTACTTTGCACCGATGTAACCCGTGCTCCACAAAAAAACAAAAACGACGGGGGCAACTCGAGCCAAGGTCATGGGTTTCAGTCTGGCGTGTGGGGCTGGGGGTTGTCTATGGGCGTTATGGCGTAACGCTCGAGTTTTAGGATTCTGTACTAAAATCATTGAAGTCATGAAATCAACGTATGAGATTAAAAAAGTTGGTTCAAGTGGTCAAATCATGCTTGGCGAACACTTGGCAGGCAAATTCTTACGGATCGAAGAAAAACCTGACGGCACAATGGTCTTAACACCCGTGATAGACATTCCCGAGTCACAGCTCTGGGTTTTTGAAGAACCCAACAAATCAAAAGTTCTTGCAGCAGTGGTTTGGGCGCAAGAACATCCTGCACAAGTCACTGACGTGGATCAACTGCTCGAGCGAGTTGGCGTTAAACCTGAATAAACTGCTCGAGCTTCACAGCCACAACTTCATCTGCTGATCCGTCAAATTTCCACCACAAACAACCGTTGCCACGCTCGAGCCTCTAAACTTTTCTGGTTGCTCGAGAATCGCGGCAACACCCACCGCGCCCGATGGTTCGACCACCAGCCCAAGGTGTTGATGCAAGAGTTTCATGGCTTGCAAAATCGTGCTGTCATCCACGAGCAAAACATCATCAACCAAGCCTTTCATGTCCGCCAGCGCTTCAGGAATCGGCAAGCGCACACCAATCCCGTCGGCTATCGTGTTGATTTTCTCGAGCGTCACGATTTTGCCCAAACGCCAGGATTGTTCCATCGCATCCGCACCTTTTGCCGAAACGCCAATCACTCGAATTTCTGGTTTGTGTGCTTTGACCCAGCGTGCAATGCCGTTAATCATCGCGCCGTTACCGAGCGGTACAAGCACCATCTCGAACGGTTGGGAACTTTGCAGTAACTCGAGTCCCATTGTGCCCGAGCCTTCGGTGATGGCTTCTTGCAAGCTGTCCTCGACCATCAGCGCAGAATGCTCGAGTGCGAATTGTTTGGCGATTTGTTTGGCGGCATCAAAATCTTCGCCTGCCAGAATCACGTTTGCGCCCAAGTCACGCATTCGTTCGATTTTGAGCGGGTTGGCGTTGACGCTGGCATAAACGGTCAGGTCAAAACCGCGTTTGCGAGCCGCGAATGCCATCGCTTGCCCAAAATTTCCGGCGCTGGCACACACAATTTTTGGGCGCGGCAGCAGTGTCTCGAGGGTGGACAGAAAATATTCTGCGCCGCGACCCTTAAAAGACCGAATCGGATTGAGCGTCTCGATTTTGGTCAGCAACCGGCAACCCAGAATGCTCGAGAGTGGTTCGTTGACAAATTGCGGCGTGTTCAAAAACACGGGGTCGATAACGTTCATGGCGGCTTGAATGTGCTCGAGTTTGATACGGTGATTCATTGGTGCTCCTCAGTGAATTGCGCTAGAATCTGATTTATGAAGGTTGAAGAAATTCAAAGCATTCTTGAATCGCATAAAAGCGAATTGCTTGCACTTGGCGTTCAAGAACTATTGCTGTTTGGTAGTGCTGCTCGAGGTGAAGCAACAGCCCAAAGTGACTTGGATTTTCTGGTTGAAATGCAATGTTATTCCTTTCAGAATTTTATGGATTTAAAATTTGCACTCGAGCTTTGGTTTGGAAAGAAAATTGATTTGGGAACGAGGGCGCAACTGAAATCTGTTTTGCGTGATTCCGTTCAAAGGGATTTACTGCGTGTCGCGTAAGTTTTTGTTGTACCTGACAGATATTCTTGAAGCAATCCGAAAGATTAGCACTTACACGTCTGAGATGAACGAAGCCGATTTCTTATTGAACGGGTTGGTATTGGACGCTTGTTATCATAATTTTTTGGTGATTGGCGAATCGGTCAAACAACTCCCCGATGATTTGCGGCAGCAACATCCAAACATTCCTTGGAAATCAATTGCTGGTTTGCGGGACATGCTCGCCCATGAATACTTTCGAGTGGATGACCGAATTCTTTGGGATGTTGTTCAGAATCACATCTTGCCACTTGAAAGTGCGGCGAAGTCGTTGCTCGAGGGTTTAGAGCGTGATTCATGAACAGAACTCCTTGATGGTCGCGTACAGAATTTCCTCGAGTTGGACAACAGAGTTTAAATCCACCCACTCGTTCGCGCTGTGCGCTCCCGCGCCGACCGCACCAAACAAGAAACTGGGAATGCCCACGCTCGAAAGCGCCGCGCAATCTGTCCAGAAGGTTTCGCTGCGAATGTTTGGGGTTTTCTCGAGGATTTGACTGGCGTTTTTTAAGAGCGTTTGAACAATTTCTTCAGATTCCGAAACTTCGTGCGGCACACGCTCAAGTCCCATTGTCAGGCTGTACTCAAAACTCGAGTCACTGGCTTTGATGCTCTCGAGCAAGCTGCGAAATTCTTGTTCGACCACTGCCGTCGTTTCACCAGGAATCGTGCGCCGTTCGACAGAAAGTTTGCAATGCGCGGGGTAACTCGAGAGTTCCTCGCCGCCTGAAATCATGCTGGCGTGAACGCTGCCACTCTCGAGCAAGGCGTGTGTTGGATTGGCGCGTAAATTTAAATCCATTTGCTCGAGCGCCACCAAGACCTTGCCCATTTTCGCTATGGCATCGACGCCTTCAAGCGGGCGTGAACCGTGCGCGGCGACCCCGTGGATTTCAACCGTCAACCAGACAAAACCTTTGTGCGCCGTGACAAGCTCGAGTTCGGTGGGTTCGGTGACGATGGCGGCATCGGCGGTAAAAGTTTTAACGAGTTCAAAACTCCCGATGCTGGCGTGTTCTTCATCGCTAACGCAAGCCACGATCACATCCCCGCGCAGGTTTAAGATTTTGGCTCGAGAAGCCGCAACCAGCATCGCAGCGACACCGCATTTCATATCGTATGCACCTCGGGCGAACATTTTGCCGTTTTCAACTCGAGGATTGATGCCGTCAGGATTTCCCGCCAGTGTCACGGTGTCAACATGCCCGTTCAGCATCAAACTCTTGCCGCCACCCGTGCCTTTCAGGACGCCAACCACACTCGGACGACCTGGCACAGATTCTAGCCAGTGCGTTTCAAAACCTCGAGTTTGAAGCCAGGATTGAATAAAGTTGGCGATCTCGGTTTCGGCTTTCCCACCAGGCACAAGGCTGGGGTTGACCGAATCAATGCTGACCAGTTGCTCGAGCAGTGCAAGCACTTCGCTCATCGGTTTCCTTTCAAATGAACAATCCCGCGTAACCGTTCAAAGCCGGTGAGCCACCCAAATGCACGTACAACACTTTAGAACCTTTGGGAATCGCACCCGTTTGAATCATGTCCATCATGCCGTGCATCGATTTGCCTTCGTAAACCACGTCGGTAATCATACCCTCGAGTCTGGCGCACAAGCGAATGGCGTCAAGTGTGGCGGCACTGGGCAAACCATATTCTGGGGCGGCATAGGCAGTCTCGAGAATCACGTCGTTGGCAGTGATTTCGCGTCCGAGTTCGACGGCTTCGGCAGTAAAACGGGCGATCTTTAAAACTTGTTCAAAGGTTTCTTTTGGTTTGGCGCTGGCATCAATACCAATGACTTTGCGGGCTTTGTCTTGAGTGGCAAAACCAACGATCATGCCCGCCTGGGTGCTGCCTGTGACCGAACAAACCACGACATGGTCAAAGAAAACACCATGTTCTTGTTCCTGAACGGCAACTTCCTGGGCAAAGCCAACAAATCCCAAACCACCAAGTGGATGATCGGATGCACCCGCAGGAATCGCGTAAGGTTTACCGCCACTGGCTCGTACAGACTCGAGCGCTCGCGCCCAGCTTTCACGAATGCCGATGCTAAAACCGCTTGGGTTCAATTCGACGTTCGCACCCAAAATGCGTGAGAGTTGAATGTTGCCGACGCGGTCATAGACCGAATCGTTCCAGTTGACCCAGTGTTCTTGCACCAAATGCGCTTTTAAACCCACGTGAGCCGCCACCGCCGCCACCTGGCGCGTGTGGTTGGATTGCACCCCACCTATCGAAACCAGGGTGTCGCAACCTTGTGCCAGGGCTTCTGGCAGCAGGTACTCGAGCTTGCGAACTTTGTTGCCGCCGTATGCCAGACCACTGTTGCAGTCGTCGCGTTTTGCCCAGACTTCAACCCCAAGGTGTTCGGAAAGGCGTTTGAGTGGATGAAGTGGCGATGGACCAAAAGTCAGTGGGTAACGTGGGAATTTCTCGAGTTTCATTGTTTCTCCTTTTCGTGTGTTTCTACGTGCGAGCGTTTGTTCCAACGGTCAAGCGCCCGAATCCAGTTCCAAGCCAGTTCGCGCTTGGCTTGCTCGAGGTTGCCCTGCCCAAGCGCGGCAATCAAACGCGCGTGTTCTTGGACGCTTTGCAATGCTTGCGTGCCAGCCTGCCAGTATGTAATCTCGAGGCGAATGTGATTGGTTTTTAAACCGCCCAAAATGGCAATCAATTCTGGGTTGCCAGACGCCTCAATAAACACGTCATGAAAAGCCGAATCGAGCAATGCCGCTTTTTTGGCATCGCCCAAGATCAATGCTTGCTCGAGTTGACTGTTCAAATCGCGCAATTGGGTAAAATCTTCGGGCGTCAAACTCTCGAATGCCATCTCGAGCGCCAGTGGTTCGAGCGTGCTGATGATTGGGTAAATGCGCTCTGCCAGATCAAACGGAACGGGCGAAACCCGCGTCCAGGCGTTGTGTTTGGTCTCAACCAGCCCCTCATCCTCGAGCCGCCGTAATGCCTCACGCACGGGCGTTCTGGAAACACCGAGTTTGCTTGCCAGGTCAACGTCGCGCAGTTTTTCGGTCGGTTCGAGCGTGCCTTGCACGATCATTTTTTTCAGATGCCCGTAGACATCGTTGCGCATCAAGCTTTTCTCGAGCGGTAAGAGGTTATCGCTTGGCATAAAGTAATATATCAGATATCAATTAGAGCAATCTGAAGGTTTTCTTCCTGGCAACCAACTTCTTGCCCCTGGCATCAAACGCCAGCAACTCGAGCGTGTGAATGCCAGCTTTGATACTGTTCGTGGTCAGTTCAAATCGATACGGCAATCGGTCAGCGCTCGAGATAAACTTTCCATCCAGCCAGAACCCCACTTTGGCAATGTACGGCTCGAACGTTTTGATCCACGCCCCAAGTCGCAAAACACCGTACATCTTCAAAACCTCAGGCATTGGCATTGGACGTTTGACGCTCGAGTTTAATTGGTAACCCGACAAAAAATACGGCTCGAAAAACAACTCGCTGTATGCCTCGCGTTTGCCAGGAACGAACAATCGGTAATCGTTGCGGCGCTCGATCTGACGGCTGCCGACAAACCTGCCGTCAATCATGTCCAGATCAAGCCAGTTGACGTTTTTCAGCCTTGGAAATTTCAGGTATGCACCCCAGAACAACATGCGCAATTTGGTCTGGGCAAACAGATCAAAATTTTGTCCTGGCGCGGCGAGCGTGCGGTGACTGGCGGCGTACTCCGAAATTTGCATTGGGTGACGAACCGCGTACTTGTCATAAAATTTTTTGACCGCATCGAGCGGGTTGAGGCGTTCGCCGCTATCTCGAGT
>JAYTKL010000014.1:0-24207 GCA_043730305.1 Deinococcales bacterium
CTCTGGGCGGAGTTGCTGGTGACTGGAACGTTTAATGCCGTTTGCGAACGTCCGTATTTTGTCTTGTATTCTGGGCGCAAAAACCATCTCAATTACGCGCTGTCAAACACTGATGTCAACTCGCAATTCTCGAGTTTGATCTGTCATCAGGAACGGATCATGGACGTGTTCGCACCCGCGATTGGCAATCATGGTTTTTTGCTGCGGCATTCTGACCTCGAGCCACTGTTGGCGGCGGCATTCGAGATTCAACGAAAAGCTTAAAAATAGAATCCCAAGTGTGAAAATTTGCGCTCGAGATTCTTGTTTCGTTACTGTTCAATCTGACAATCGTAAAGTTCGCAAAACCAGTCCAGAAAATCCGTGAGCAATTGACTTTTTTCTATCAACATTCTTTCGTTAATCGCACTGTGCATTTGACGACCTGGTGGGTCTTGCCATGCAAGCCAAGAATGGATTTGAACTTTATCCCTGTGAGCATCAATAAAAGTTGCACCCGCATCTCTTGCCAAGCTCACCACTTGTTTTGAAAGCTCGAGCAACGCGGTATTTGATGCAGGTCTGAGGTGAAGCAAAAATGTCTCGAGCATCCCACGGTTGGTGTTGTCTGGCATGACCCAAGCCCCAAATTTTGGCAATCCTGCTGCTTGGATCACAAATCCTTTTGATGGCAATAAATCAGGAGCGTTTGGATATTGGGCTTGAATTTGTGTTTTGATCCGTCTCCAACAAGCATTAGCATCTAAATCTGCGTCAACAAGAACTCCCAAAGCTTGTAGGTCTGAACCTTGCAACTGCGTACCTATAAAACCTGGCTTGAGAACCTCATCAACGCTGCCGCACGCAACAATTTCAACAAATGGCTTATCTCGAGAAACCCACTCGATAATTCCGTTCGACTCAACCAAGAAAGGCAAGACACGTTTATCATCATCACCTTCAACCAGTAAAATTCGTTCGTTCTGGCGTTTGAGTCTCATCTGATTTCAAGTGCGCTTTCGGCTGCCATAACGATTTGTTGTTCTGTAAAGGAAACAGCCTGTTCTTTGCCCCGTTCAATCCGTTGTATCGAAATATCACTTCCAACCGAAACATCAGGGCGCGAGATTGCAGCTAGAGCTTCGTAACAATCTCGGCTATGGGTTGTCGCAAAAACTTGAACATCCAATCTGGTGGCTGTTTCCATGACCAAACGCCACATATTTTCCATAGCTTTATAATGCAAACCGGTATCAATTTCATCAATTAGCAAAATTCCACCTCGAGCATTCACCAACGAAAGCGCAATTCCTAATATTCTCCAGATGCCATCACCCATACTGCCAATTGGAATGCGTTGGTCATTATTTGCAAGCTTAACGACCATGCCGCCACGTTCGGCAAGTGAATTTTTTTGCTCAGAAGAAATTGGAGCAATACGTTCTAAATTAGGTTCAATAGTCTTAAGTGATTGGATAACAAAATCTTCTTCGGGCGTAATAACAATTTTATCGAAGTCAGCAATAATTTGATTTATGCTTAAGGCATTTGTGGTAATAAAACGCATCGGCATAATATTTTCATCACGCTTACGCATATTTCTTAGAATTTCATTTGCGAGTTTTTTAATTAAATCATTTGAAATTAAAATTACGCCATCGCTTGTGATTGGGAAAGCAAATTGCGAATCGCTATTCCCTTTCCATTGAAACTCGAGAGCCATTGAGGTTTCTAAATCCAAATCATCAAAAAGAACGGGTGGTTGCGGAGAATCTATTAAAATTGAATTACCTTCAATGGTTTTAGCAGTAAATGTATTTATGACTGTATCGTTGTTTCCACTGATTTCTAAAACTACTTCTTGATCGAGTTCATGCCCAAAAAATAAATGACGAACATCCATTTCAATCCGATTACGTGTACCTTCACTAACTCCACGTTCACCGCGTCTAGTCAAAGTATCCCAGACAATCTCGAGCCTGCCTTGGGCTGAAAGTATATTGATCGCTTCAAGGACTGAAGTTTTCCCAGAATTGTTCGTCCCAACAAGCAGATTGACCCGTCCCAAACCAGTCATCGAAAACTCTTTGAAGGAACGGAAATTTTTGAGGTTCAGTGAGCGTAACACAAGCTCAGAATAGCATGGGACTAAAAATGCCAGTCCTCGAGTTCAACCTTCTCGAAAACTGGCAGGATTTACGCTTCAGATTCTGAAAAACTCAAGTTTTACTCTGTCGAGACGCTGGCGTCCACCTGTTGATTGGCAGGCACAACCATTCTGAAGTGATTGCTCGGATCGACCAACAATTCGGCAATCCGTCGCGCCGCATCGGCTTGTTCGCTGGCGACCAGTGCCTTGTGGTATTCGCCCAGCAACTCACGGATGTCGGCAACACCTTTCTGTCCGAGCTTATGGATTTTAACCAGCGCACCTTTGGCAAGGCGTCGCTCGAGCGCGGTGTCATCCAAGCCCAGCGCGGGGTTGTAACGCAGGTAAACCACGCCGCCAGTCATGCCCGAGCAAATCCACGGACCCGCATCGCCCAAGACCACCACGCGTCCGTTGGTCATGTACTCAAAAGCAAAACCTTTGGCGTTGGCTCGAGATGCCAGCATTCCGAGGCTGTCCTCGAGCGGTTTTTTGACCTCGCCGCCGAGCACCACGTCAGCGCCCGAAAGCCGAATGCAGAACCTCGAGTCGGCATCGCCTTGCACGATGAAGCTGCCGCCAATCGCGCCGTAGGCGAAGCTCTTGCCGACGCTGCCGTCCACCCGAGTGCCCTGATCGTTCAAACCCTTTAAGATCACAATTTTGCCGTCAATGCTGCCCTTGCCGACGCCGTCTTGAGCACCACCATCCACCAGAATCTCGAGGTTTTGGGCGTTGAACGCGCCCAGTCCGTTGCCTGGAATGCTGCCAGAATCAAAATAAAGTTTGGCTCGTCCGAGTTTCATTTTCGGGTCGTTCTTGCGGCGGCTTAGTTCGCCTGACAGGTGTGTGCCGAGGGCACGGTCGGCACTGGCGACGGGTCCATCCTGGTACATCACGTTCTCGTCGCCACCCACGGCGGCTTCGGTAATCCAGCTCGAGAGCATTCGGGTCAGGCTGTTGAGTGGTTTGCGAATCACGCGGGCGGTTTGGGTCGGCAGTGCCAGCGGTTCGACCTCCTCGAGCAGGTACGCCAGGTCAAGTTTGTCCCTGTGAATAAACTGCCCGAGGTGCTCCACATGCCCGACCATGTCTTGCAGCCGCTCGTAGCCCAGCGTGGCGATCATGGCGCGAACCTCAGATGCCATGCCGCTGAAAAAACGCACCAGGTTTTCGGTTGCCGTGTCTAACTCTCGAGGCACCCAGCGTTTCATGCCCTTGTGATCGGCTTCCTCCTGGGTTTCGACCTGGGTGGCAATACCCACATGACAGGTGTCGAGTTGGCAACCGCGACAGATCGTGCAACCGATGGCGCTCATGGCAACCGTGCCGAAGCCGACGCGGTTCGCGCCGAGGCAGACCATTTTGATCACGTCAAGCCCCGTTTTCATGCCGCCGTCCACCCAGAGTTCGACGTTGTCCCGAATGCCAGCCATGACCAGCGCACGGTGGGCGCGGCGCAAACCCAATTCGGCTGGGAATCCCGCGTACTTCAGCGCGTGCGCTCGAGCCGCGCCCGTGCCCCCCTCGAAGCCCGAGAGCGTGATGATATTCGCGCCCGCCTTGGCGATGCCGACGGCAATCGTGCCGATTTCTGGAACGACTGGCACTTTGACGCAGACCTTGGCGTAAGGGTTGATGGTTTTGAGTTCTTCGATCAGTTGCGCCAGGTCTTCGATACTGTAAAGGTCGTGGTTGTTGCTCGGCGAGATCAAATCCACGCCAGGGGTGGCGTGACGTGCATGAGCCACCTTGACCGTGACTTTGCTGCCAGGAAGATGCCCACCCTCGCCAGGTTTTGCGCCCTGCCCAATTTTAATTTCGATAAAGCCAGCACTGTTCAGCATCTCGCTCGAGACCCCAAAACGCCCACTGGCGACCTGTTGACCGCGCCAACGCACGTACTTGCCGATCATGTCGGCAATCTCGCCGCCCTCGCCGTTCATGCTGACCATGTCGAGGCGTTTGGCGGCTTCTGGGTAAGCGCGAAAGGCTGTTTCGCCCTGCGAGCCGAAGCTCATGGCGCTGATGACAAACGGCAGCGCGTGCTTGCCCGCCGAAATGTCGATCTCTTCCGCCATGCGAATCTCGTCTTCGGTGCTCGGACCTTCCAAGCCCTTGACCTCGAGCAAATTTCGTGCCGCGACAGGGAAATCAAGCTCGAGGCTGCGAACCCGTCCGGTGTAATCGCTGTGCGTGATCTCGCCAGTGCTGGCAGCCAGAACGTGCTTGTAAATTCGGGTGTTGAGTCGTGCGTCTCGAGCCAGGCTGGCAGCGCCAAGTTGCCATTGGTGGCGGCGCTCCGACATGGTCTGCTCGAGTTCTTCGAGTCCGTAACCCGCGTTTTCGGATGCCAGAAAACTTTTTACACCCAGGCGGTCTGCCAGGTCTGGCTTTAAACCAATCGCGGCGAACACGCGCCCGTATCCGCGAATTTCGTGAATGCCCATCGTGCTCATGACTTTCTCGATGCCTTTGACCAAGCCCGAGAGCAGCTTGTCGGCTTGTTCAACCTCTGGGGCAAAAATGTCGAACATCATCCACGGTTCGACCGCTTCCGCTCCCAAGCCGAGCAGAATCATGATGTCATGCAAATTTCGTATCGCGCCGCTCGAGACGACCAGACTGGTCAAACGGCGGTAGGTCACACCCTCGGGCGACAGTGCCTCGAGTGCCTTATTCGCCTCAGCGATTGCCAGCGCTGGATCAATCGGCATGTTGCCGGCTTTCAAGATTCCCAAATCCTCGAGCACGATGAGTTCCACGCCAGCTTTTGCTGCCTCGAGCACGCGCATCCGCAAACGGTCAAGGCTTTTCTCGAGTGGTTCGCCAAAATTATTGTTGACCAGACGTTCCATTGGCACACGCTGGCTGACCAGTTGTGACTCGAGTTGCGCGACGGTCAGTGTTCCAGCTTTGAGTGCAACCACCTCCGTGGTTGGCAGCACAGGTGCGATCAATTCGATCACGTTGCCACCCAGTTTGCCGTTTGGCAAAGCCCGACGACCCATGATGGTGCGGGTCGAGAATTGTTCAATCTCGCGTTCACGGTCCACCGCAGGGTTGGTGACCACCGCCACGGTTTCTTTGATAAATTCGGCAAGGTTAGGCTTTGGGTCACGCAATGCCGCAATTGGACCGTCATAACCCAGGCTCGAGATGGGTTCGACGCCACGGTCAGAGAGCGCCCGCACGTACTCTTCATCCCATTTTTCCCAACCCATCGCCGTTAGTGCACCCGAAGTGTGCTCAGGGCGCTCGAATTCGGCTGGAACAGGTTTTTTCGCATCCATTACTGGACCCGCCAAATGCACTCGAGCACCCAAACTGACCGCTTGACGGTTGTGAATGCGCTCGAGCAAAATCCGTTGTGCTTCATGATGCGGCAGTGGTTGAATACTGCCCGCCCGAATCGTGACCGCCATTTTTTCGCCTGGAGCAAGTGGACGTGGGTCGTTGACGAAGGCTCCCAAAGGCAGCACACCGCGTTCCGAAGACCAGAAGAATTCTTTTTCGGTTTCGCCAAACCACAACGGGCGCAAGCCGAGCGCATCGACGCTAAAGGCACATTCTGCACCGTGACGGAGCACGAGCGCTGCGGGTCCTTGCGCAAGAGGTCCAAGCGCCTGACGCAAACCCACATACGTATCCTGTAACGCTGGCGAGAAGGTTTTGATCTCCCCCACCACAGGCGGGCAGCACATTTCTATCGCCTCGAGAAGCGACAAACCATGCACGTGCATCAGACCCTCGAGCACACGGTTGAGGTCTTGAGAATCGCTACCGCCCGTGAGTGGCACGTTCAAACTTTCGCACTCGCGGCGCAGGCGTTCAATCGTGTTGATCTCGCCGTTGTGACCGAGCAAGCTGAAGGGTTGCACCTGCTCGAAGGTGCTCATGGTGTTGGTGCTGTAACGGTTGTGCCCGATGGTTGCCACGCTCTCGAAATCTGGGCGGCGCAACTCGGGGTAATAGCGGTCTAGAATATCCGCTGCGCCACGTACCTTGTAAACCACCGTGTGCGTGCTTTGCGAAACGACATGAACTGGCGTGGCTTTCTCGAGTTCGAGGGCGAGCTTGAAAAGATTTGCGGCACACTCAATATCGCTAGCGCCGGTCACAATACCAGCCACCTGATAAAAGACTGGTTCGGTCAATGCCGCCACAGGACCCAGCACGCTGCCGTGCGTTTGTCCACGCCGCTCGAGCATCACCCGCACGCCAAACTTGCCACCCTGTGCCCGAACGTGATCGAGCACGTCTCGGGGGCTGATCGCAACTGGAATAAAGTAATGCGCCACGAAAAAACCCGCATCATCGACATTCGCAACATCCAGCCCTGCGTCGGTAAACCAGGCTTTCCAGAGTTTGCGTGGAATGTCGGTCATGATGCCGCAGCCGTCGCCCTCGCCGCGAACCTCGCCGCTGCGGTGCGCCATTTGCGTCAGTGCCTCGAGCGCCCGTTTGACGTTGCCATGGGTTGGTACACCCGTTTTACGGATTGTGCCAATGACACCGCAGGCATCGTGTCCAATCGGTTCGTTTAAGGCATTTGGGATGGTCAGTTGCAACCGCGCACGTTCGGCTTTGCGGTATAGGGTTTCGTACTTGGGGCGCTTGCGTTCGAGTTGCGACATATTCATCCCTCCGTGAAGCAATATGATTCGGGTTTGCCATTTTGTGAAAAAAATCGCCTCGAGCGGGATGCTCCTGAGACGATGCCTTGATGCAAAACCATACACGCTTTTGGTATACCAAGTCAATCATGACAAATTTTGTAAAGCAGTCAAATCTCGAGCAGTACAAGTTTATTGAGTTTGTGAAATACTCAACAAAGATTTAAGACTCAATCAGTCAAACGATGTATACAATCAATCCTGCATAAGAAAACAAGGCTCAGGGCGTGAAATCACAAGCCAACAAACCTAAAACTCGAGATTGTATGCAGTTTAAGAATCCGAGAATCCCAACGCTACAAGCGCCCTCGAGAATTTCCCCATGCTGCTCGGCTCGAGTTTTGCCATGCGCTTCAAAACCATCACCACAGGCGCAATGCTCTCCTGGGTCACAGAATCGAGAAGCTCCAACTCGAGTTCAGTAAATTCCTCGGCAACACTGCCGTCACCCCGCAAAACCCTGACCGCATCGAGCGCCAACTCGCCCACGCACTCGAGATCAAAAACCTGTCTTACCGTTTCCAGCGTCAACAACGGCATCAAACCCTCTAAATTTGTCACGCTCGAGATTCGTGCCAGAATTTCAGGATCATGCAAATCCCAAATCGAAGATGCACCCGCCACACGTACCTCGAGTTCCTCACGCGTCGCAAAACCATCAGAGGTTTGACTCGCACCCTTCAAGGTAAACACCGCCTCATCACCCTCGAGTTTCCGCAAGCGCAACGTCCACGAGAGCGCCCGAAGTTTTGCGTCCTTGGTGTCAAAATACGTGTTTGTTTGCCGCTCGAGATGCGAAAATTTGAGGGCATGACCCGCGATGCTGGTCACAATTGAAAGATCAGGAAGGTCACCGGTTAGTTTTAATTCTCGCTCGAGGGGCATGGGGGTAGTTTAACGGGTTGAGCAATTCGATACTCAAATTTTAATTCTTACGACGATAAGGTTTTAATCGCTTCATGGTTTTTTTGGAATACACTTGATCTCGAGCTTCAATCAACAACACATTCATTTCGCGTCCTTCGACAGCGAAAATTGCCCGAAACGGTGGAATTTTCAAACGGCACAATCGATACCCTTCAAGCCATTCGATACTGCCAACACCCGTTTGCGCGACACGTTCCAAAAGCTCAATAACTCGAGTCGCCTCGAGTTCTGACATGTCTGCTAAATTTTGAATTGCAAAATGGGAAATAACCAAAGTATACGGTGCAAACTCTGGCTTAACCACGCAATTTTCGCAGTTCTGAGGCGCGTTTCAAAGCCTCGGTGGTTGAAAACGTTTGAGAAAACCCAGATTTCTTTTCCGCAAGAAACGCATCCGCCCGTTGACGCTCGAGTTTCGTGGGTTTAACCGTTTTTGCAAGGCGCATTTTGGTCTCGAGCGGATGCTCTGGCACAGCCTCCTCAAGAATCACCTCGAGTGCTTTCAAACGGGTTCTGATGCCACGTGTCACACGAACACGGTCTATTGCCGCCAGAACCTTGTCCGAAACATTGAGCGTGGTCATACGAACAGTATAAATAAAACTCGAGAAACCACCAAGTTTGAAAAGCAACCTCGAGTAGACTGGTAAACGTATGAAAGTCATCGTCGTAAAACCCCACACTCGAGAATTTGAAAATCCAATCATTCTGTCTGTTGGAGATCGAGTTCAGATTGATACAAAACGCGGTAAACATTGGTTGGGCAATGTGTTTTGTACCCTACCTGATGGACATACTGGCTGGGCATGGGATCAAGCTTTTGAGAATTTTGATGGTAGCAATGAAGCTACTGTAGATCAGGAATACAGTTCTCAAGAATTAGATGTCAAAATTGGCGAAATACTCGAGGGTTACGGCGATGATGGCTGGTGTACAAACGTTCAAGGTGAGACCGGTTGGATTCCACATGAATGTATTGAAATTGATAGCGCTGACCTCAAACGTCGCCAAACTGCTCTGATTGCCGAGATTGAAATAGCGTTTGCAAGTGTCGAAAAGGGTGATGGCAGTGGACTGCGTGAATCAGCACAGCGTGACCTTACCTACACACACAATGTCGAAACTTTAAAGCTTATTCTTGCTGCAAAAGCACAAGATATTGAGCCTTGGCAAGATTTATCACAAGAGCTTTTAGACTATCACTTTGGCGCTCTGACATGGATTTGGACTGACCCACAAGGCTTTCGCTATTTGATGCCAGCTTACATGCGTTTTTCCTTACGAAAGATTTCTGAGAACACCCATTTTGCAGAAGATACAGTGCAAAGAATCCTGGAAATAATTGGAAGGGTTTCCGATTGGTTAAAACAAATGGACTTGACTGTTGAACAAACTCGAGCAGCCGCAAGATTTTGCGAATTGATGCTCGACATGTGGGTTGTTCCATTTAACGAAGGAGCATATTGGCAACGAAACATGACGCATCAGCTGTACCAAACAATCAGCGAAGAACTGTCCCCAAATTGGTTTAAAAGACCCGTTTAACGTATTTCGGTATTTCGTATGCACTACTTTTTAGCGCAACGCCAATTTCAACACGCTTTCATCACCGCGCAACACAAAAACCTTGATCCTGCCGCTTCGAGTACACCTGCCCGTGCTTCCAAGTCTCTTAACGAGTCGCTTGGTTTTGCTGCACAACAAACAATTTCGCGTTTAAAATTGTGGTCTGAAGAGCATCAGAACACCCGAGCCGACTACTTTGCAGAATTCAAGAACGGCGAAAAATCCGCATCAGAATTGCAAAAATATGCCCCTTTTGTGTATCTCGAGGCTCAACGCCGAGGACAACTTTAAGTTCAACCAAGCTCGAAACTCGAGATACTTTTTAACAAAATTTTATTCTTCTCCAGAAAAACGCAAATTACTCAAGTCCGTCCATTCAACAACGCCATCTTCGTACTCGACTTGCACTCGTTTAGCTTGAACAGCCAGAATGTTGACCGCGTAGTAAGATTCGTCTTTTTCCCACCAGCTTTCAGCACCTTCTTCACCAACTTCGGTACTGTAGTCTGCCAAAGAATCAGCATCTAACAATTCTTCAGTGTCATCGACTTCATAATGTACGGTAATGCCTTCGTCTGTGATTTGGGTGATCTCGGCTGGATACCAGTAACCTTCCTCTTCACTGAACGCAAAAGTCCAGTCATTCACATGCCACTCGTCTGACCCGTTTTCTTTTTTGAATAAATGATCCACGTCAATCTCCTTTTGACACCATGAACGACAAACAAAAACAGCCCACCAATTGTCTGAACTGCGACAAAATGAGCATAACCTGCCTTGCGAAAGTTGGAAGGGGGAAATTAACAAAGGCAAAAATCATCTCAAGGCAAGTTTGAGAACGCTTTCATCCCCGCGCAACACAAACACTTTCACCCCTGCCGCCTCGAGTACACCCGCCCGTGCTTCCAAGTCTTTTAATGCGTCGGGCATACTGTAAAACAACGGTCGCGGACTTTCTCCAGGCTCGAGGTAATAACCTTCAGAAAGGGCGATCACCAAGACCCTGGCGGCTCGAGCGCGGGCGCGAATTGCGCCTTCTATTAATGTGGTTGGGGCGTTCATGGTGATGACAACGAGGTTCGCGCCTGGACTGGCTTCTGGAACAACTTGTGAACCCTTCGGCTCGAGTTGCACCAGCGCCAGGTAGGCAAGTGCTCGTTCGAGGGCGGCGAAACTGCCGCCAGCCTCGGTGCGTCCCGTCAAACTCGAGACGCTGACCCGCAAGCCCGCTTGAAAGGCTTCACGCAGGATGCTGCTGGCAAGTCGGGTGGTACTCTCGAGGAACATCGCGCCGTTGCGTCCTGTGGCGTCCAGGTCAAGGTGTATGTGAACGCCTGTGGCGGCAACCCGCTCGAGTTCACGCACGATCAGTTGGTTGAATCGTCCGTCGGTCATGCCGTGCCTGGCGGTTTGTTTCCAGTGCACGCGGCGTTGCGGGTCGCCTGGGGCGTATTCGCGCACGCCAGCGAAGGTGCTTTCGTCTTCCAGTCCCCAAGTGCGTGATGGTAGACCGTCGCTCAAGAGGGGTCGTGCCAGGTCAGGTAGCTCGAGGGCATGAGCGCCTGGGTAGACGAGCAGTTCAAATTCGCTGGTTGGGTTGAGGATTTTCGTGTCTTTGATGAACAACCCCAGCGGGTCTGACCAGTTTTGCTCTATACCCGACCAGACAAAACCACCTCGAGCGTTGGGGGTGATGCTGTAGCTTAATTCGTGGTGGCTGACCCCCCAGAACAAACCCGTTATTGCGGCGGGTTGATCGGGAATCAATGTGCGCGGCACGACTTCGGACACGGTCATCAGGACGGGTAACGGGGCGTGAACCTCGAGTTTGAGGCTGACCTTGAGGCTTGATCCTTGAAAAGTGCGGCTGCTCTCAAGTTCGCGTTTGCTTTTGATGCTTGGAGCTTGTCGGTACACAAGGTTGAGTCCGAGGACAACCAAGGCAATCAAGATCAGCCACGGCAGTACGCCAGGACGTAAAAAGGCATATGTGACCAAAAGTGCCAGAATGCCGAAAGGTTTCAGAAATTGCATCTCGAGCATCATCTTAAAACCCAAGCTTCAATGGCGTGCGGCAAGCGTGTGACAGTGAGCGGTTAAGCTCGATGTCTATTTTTGGACGTTTAGGCTTTGGTTTTGAAGTAACATAATCTTCAAGGATGAATGCCGTTAGGATAAACCATTGATGAGCACGATTGATTTAACATTTCATGATGCCTACACTTCGAGCGGCTTGCTCGAGGAAGTGAGTTCGTTAAACGAGCAAGCTTGGGAATTGCGCTTGACAGATCGCGGTCGTTGTTTGGAATTGAGCCGTCAGGCACTTGAAAAAGCTGATCAGATCAATTTTCGACTTGGTCGGGGGTTTGCCTTGCGCGGGCTGGGGTTTTGTGCCTATTCGAGCGCCGACCACACGGCTGCTTTTAGCATTTTGAGTGAAGGTCTTGAAATTGGCTTGAACCTCGAGAATCCACAATTGGAACGCGATTGCCTTAATTTTTTGGCAGCCGTTTCGGCATCCCTTGGCGATCTTGATGCGGCAGTCAAATATTTGCAACGCACCCATGAACTGAACCGTCTGATGAATGATAGTCAGGGTTTGCTGGTCAGTCTGATCAATTCTGGTGTTTTGTACAATCAATTGGGTCGTAACGAAGAATCGCTGCTGGTGTATGACGAAGCTTTGGTACGTGCTCGAGCTTTGCAAGATGAGATTCGGGAAACCACAATTCTTGGCAATATGGGAACAAGTTTTGCGAACCTGTCACGTTTTGATGAGGCTGAACGTACGTTGCGCCAAGCGCTCGAGCTTTGCGAAGTTCATGGTTTGATCGATTTTAAAGCAGATAACTTGATTAATTTGGGCGAATCGTTGGGGTTTTTAAAACGCTTTGCTGAAGCCCTTGAAACCTTAACTCAAGCCCTGCTCTTGTTGGAAAAATTGGGCAAACGGGAAAGAATAGTTGATTGCTTGTACCAACGAAGCGTCATTCTGATTGAAACCCAAAATTTGGATTTGGCATTTGAAACACTTCATAACGCCCTCGGTCAAGCCCAAACGTTGGGTTTGCGTCCCCTTGAATCCAAAATCCAACGCACCCTTTCGGATGCTTTTGAACGTTCTGGGCATTTTAACCAAGCTTTGGTGTATTTCAAACGTTTTTTTGATCTTGAACGGGTCATGAAAGATGAAAACATGGAGCAACGCCTGCGGGTTTTTAGCGCCCAGCACGAGGTCGAAAAGTTACGTACCGAATCCGAAATTCAGCGCCTGCGAAATGTCGAACTTGCCCAAGCCCTTGAGGCACTCGAGGAAGCCAACCTCGAGAAAGCCAATTTGTTGGAGACGCTCGAGATTCAAGCCAAGGAGCTCGAGATTCTTGCCATGCGTGACCCTTTGACGGGTTTGTACAACCGTCGCCATCTGGAAAACACCCTTGAGACCGAGTTTCGTGAAGCCAAATTGAGCCAAGAACCGTTGACGGTGTTGTTGTTCGATGCGGACGACTTTAAGCGCATCAATGACACGTTTTCGCATCATGTTGGCGATTTGGTCTTGACCGAAATTACCGACTTGACCCGCATCAACATTCGTACCACCGACATTGCTGCGCGGTATGGTGGCGAAGAATTTGTGGTGGTCATGCCCAAAACCACCGCTCAAACCGCCCATGGTATTGCCGAACGCTTGAGGCAACAAATCGAAGGACACGATTGGGAACGCATTGCAAAGGGTTTAAAAGTGACAGTCAGCATTGGCGTGGCTGATGATTTAAGCTTGCCCGATTTTGAAAAACTGCTTTCACTCGCCGATGCGCGAATGTACCAAGCCAAAAATGATGGCAAGAACAAAGTCAAAGTTTAAGCACCTGATTTTTAGATTTGAGTCTGTACCGCTCGAGCACTTTTCGAGCGGTATTTTTAATGGTTTGATCCTCAAAAAGCCTTCAACCAAGCCTCGAGGCAAGCGGGTTTTCGTCTCGTTTTGGGGCTAAATTATCGTCACACAAGCCCTAAAAACAAAACTTTGGTGTTTTACTTGGTCAAGTAAAGCATTGCGTTTGGGTGTTGCCAAACCAAGCTTTACAATGCTTCATAAATACAAAATACCCTTGTACAACAATAGATTAAGCTGTTTGTCTGTCAGATTTTTGTAAGAGTCAAGTGTTTAGAATCCGTTTCAAGATGAACCCTCAACTCAAATCTTCAACAATTTTTGGTTTTGCCCTGCTGGCAGGGTTGTTGAGTTCATGCGGCACTCAACCCGAAATCACGACCAATTTAAACGAACCCGCCAAATATGTCATCAGCGTCAACCTGACCAAAAGCGATACGGTCGCCTCACTTGAGCAACAATACAAAGGGCGCGTCAATGCCTTTCACCCAGAGGCTGGGTTTGCCATTGTCAGCACCAATCAAGCGGCTCAGGGCTTTGCAGTTCGCAGTGTCAGCGACAATATCGATGCGCTGGCAAATCCAGAAGAGGCAGAGGCATTGGGTATGAGTTCTTGGGCAAGCGGCGCAGGAACTTGGGCAAGCGGCGCGGGAACTTGGGCAAGTGGTTGGACGGTTTTGGGCAGTGATACGACCATTCCAAACCTGCCCAGCCAAAACGCTGACATGTTCAAGCGAATCGGTTTGCCTCAAGCCCACGCCATCGCCAAAAATTTTGGTGCAGGCATTAAAGTGGCTGTTATTGATACCGGTGTAGACCTTAATCACCCCGCTTTGGTCAACAATCTGGCGCCGAGCAGCGAGTGGCGCGATTATGTGGACAACGACACTGTGCCAAACGATGATCCAGGCATCAATGTAAGCTTGGCAAAAGCTTATGGTCACGGCACGGCGGTCAGTGGCATCATTTTGCAAGTCGCGCCCAAAGTCACCATTTTACCGCTTCGGGTGCTAAGTCCTACAGGCAAAGGCAATCTCGACAATGTTGTTAAAGCCATTGATCATGCAATTCTTAATGGTGTGCAAATCATAAATCTTTCGCTTGGTTCTTTGAAAGCCAATTTGTCTTTAAATCAAGAAATTGCTTATGCCAAAACCAAAGGCATTTATGTTATTGCAGCCGCAGGTAACAATGGTAAAGACGCAGACTATCCCGCCAAAGAGTGCAATCAAGATCAGATGTCGGGCTTTTTGTTCGGCATTGGCAGCATTGACGATAAAGACGCAGTCTCGAGTTTCAGCGCTCGAGGTGAAGGCGTTTACGCCTTTGCGCCTGGTGAAAAAATCTATACCTTGTACCCAGGCAACCGTGTGACTTATGCCACTGGCACTTCATTTGCCACACCGCTGGTGACTGGTTCGTTCGCTCTTGCGATGTCAGAATTGACCAATGTCGCAGATCGTCCTCAACTTGGCGCGGCTTTCAGCAGCAGTCTTGAAAGCGACCGAATTTGGGCAGAATTGTACGCAAACAATCCAGGTGCGGTTTGGGCGCATGGCAATGGTAGTCTTGAAATCCAACGTTTTCTTCTAAAGCTGCCAAAGTTTGTCATGCCAAGCAACCAAATCAACTTGCTTCGCAACAGCGATTTTGAAAACATCCTCAGCACTGATTGGAATTTAACGGACTCGAGCATCGTTACATCACAATTTAAAAATGGCAGTCATGCGTTGCAACTCAACTCGACATTGAAGCAAAATGCGACCAACACCCTGACAGGTCTTTTGCCAAACACCACCTACACTTACTTGGCTTGGGTCAAAACTGCCGCTGCAAGCCGTTACGTCTGTATTGGTGCAAATCATTTCACAAATGATGCGTATTTCGCACACGATTGCGTTTACACTCCAACCAATTACACTTTGGTTTCAACCCGTTTTACAACCGATGCCACCCACAGCAGTGCCACCGTCTATGCCGATTTTTCGGGAACAACCACAGGCACAGCTTACGTTGATGATGCCATGGTATTTGTCACACGATAAAAGCCAAAAAATTTAAATAACCTCGAGATCATACTCGAGGTTATTTTTTGAAACTCAAGGCACGGTAAACTGAGGATGTGAACAATTTAGAACCCTTCCTGCAAACCGCCCTCAAAGCCGCCGAAGCCGCTGCCAAGATTCAACTCGAGCATCTGGGTGGCGATTTGAGGATCGAAAGTAAATCCAGCGATTCTGATTTGGTCACCATTGTCGATAAAGCCTGCGAGGAAATCATTCGTAAGATCATTCTGGCGGCGCACCCCGATCACAGCATTTTGGGCGAAGAGGGCGGCAGTGTCGGCACGAGTCGTTATCAGTGGATTGTTGATCCGCTGGACGGGACGGTCAATTACGCGCACGGTTTCCCATTTTTTTGTGTTTCAATCGCGCTCGAGATTGATGGTGTGCGCAGTGTTGGCGTGATTCATGATCCAAACCGCCAGGAGGTTTTTACGGGCATTTGCGGCGGCGGTGCATTCCTGAATGGCAAACCGATCAAAGTCTCGAGCATCGGGCAATTAAATGGTCGTGCCATGCTTGCCACAGGCTTTCCGTATGACACCCAAGCGGCACTGACCAGCGTCGAGATTTTCAGGAAATTCTTGGCGCTCGGCTTGCCCGTGCGTCGCCCTGGCGCTGCCGCCCTCGACTTGGCGTACATTGCCTGCGGACGCATTGACGGTTTTTTCGAGTACAAACTGAACGCCTGGGATTGCGCCGCAGGCATTTTGATGATTGAGGAAGCTGGAGGGCGAGTCTCGAGTTTTACAGGCGAAACGTATCTGTACGAGGACAAAAAAATTGTTGCCAGCAACGGCTTGATTCATGATGCAATGCTGGGAATCATTCAAAATTAACACTCAAGCCAATCGTCCCCGATGAAAGCCTTATGCTCAACGGTGTGAAACGATGGTGGATTCTTCCGAGCGTGGTACTGACAGTCCTGGTGGCTGGCGTGTTTTACGTGTTTTTTCAATTGATTATTCTGCAACCGCCCGTGGTCGAACCCAATTTCAATGAACGCAAACGCAGCGAACGATTTGTGGACGACAGCAAAATTGAGCCAATCTCGAGTTACCCTGTGCTGAAGGCGGGCAAGGCTGCTTTGTATCATGCCGCTGGCGCTGGACGAACGCTCGTCATGTTGCCCGACAGTGGCACTGGCGCGTGGATGTTTGAAAAAATCATGGGCGCGATGAAAGAATCGTTTAACCTTTACAGCGTGTCCTACCGTGGCATGACGGGCGCCGAGATGGTACAAGCGAGCGGCGCCGATTTTGGCAGCGCAGCCACCAACGATTACCTGCAAGACGCCACAGACGCCGTGATCGCCGCTCGCAAAGACTCGAGGAATCCTAAAATCGTGCTGGTCGGTTCGGGCTTGGGCGCAATGCTGGCATTAAAACTGGCAAACCAACACCCCGATTGGCTCGAGGGTTTGGTTTTGATTGCACCATTTGTTCCCAGAGAACGCAATGAACACCAAGCCTGGCTAGCACGCACCGTCGGCGATTTTATTTACCGCGATATTTACAGCAAAAAAGACGCTGCACAGGCATTTTGGTTTGATAATTTTACCAACGGTTTCGCCCAAAAGTCTGAGGGCAAAAAATACCTCGAGCTGTACGCTAAAAATAAAATTCCGTTCGAGTTTAAACCTGTTCTGCAAGACGTTTACTTCAACAAACTGGCATTTCTCGAAACTGACTTTACCAAACTCGAGGAATCCAAATTGCCCCTGTTGCAGATTGCGGCACGGTACGACGTGACCAACCCAATTGGCGCACAGCGCCTTTTGCGCACCAGACTCGAGCAGAGCATGGCAGGACGTTACTCGTATGCGGTATTAAATTCTGGGAAGTACGTGACGCTCGACTGGCATTGGAAAGACGCGGTGGGCGTGTTGGCAAGTTTCTTACCAACATTAAAGCTCGAGAAGGCATTTATTCAAAACGAAGAAGCGCTCGACCCATTGGTTGACCCACCAGACAAGTAAAGCGCTCGAGTTACGGATTTACATGTTTTGTTGCACTGCCACGAATTTCACTTCATCCACCAAAATCCATTGACGGGCTGGATTGCGCTCGAGATCAATCGTGATCTGGTTTGAAGTGAACGCAACATTGAACACCAAAAATCCTCGAGTGTTGCGTTTGAGTTCTGTGCCTTTTAAATCAAAAGACTTGCCATTGATGGTGACTTTAAGCGGCAGTAAAATACCCGCGCCAGAGTTGTAATTAAAACCAATTTTAACCTTGGTGAACTTACGTTCGTTGGCGAATTTAAAATTCATGGAAACATTCTGTCTTGACCAACCGACCCATTCAAAACCAGCTCCACCAAAGATTTTGGCGTTAAAACGGTCACTGCCAACTTGGTTGTCAATCAGTTGCTTGCCCGTATCATCAATGTACGAACCGCTGCCATTTGTCGCCGTGTACGATTCGGGCAAGACATTGACCCCAGCCCCACCGCCAGCATTGACAGGCGTCGCGTCACCGACCACAACCTCATCTGGCGCGTTCTGTTCGACAGGTGTTGCCACAGGTGTCGGCAGTGGTTGAACCACCACAACGGTTGTACCCGTGACTGGTGGCGTCGCGTTGACTGGGGTGGCGTCTGGTTTGATGGTACTGACCGGTGGTTTGCTTGTGACCGATTCGGGTCGTACCACCTGCGAAAATGCAGGTTCTGAGGAAAATGCGCCATCCGCCTCGTAGCGCGTCGCTGGAGCGCAAGCAAACAGCGAAACCGCCATTGCACCGCCAAAAAGAAAATGTTTGATCTGCATAAAACTCCTTTCAACTTTCCCTTTACAAGATAGCACCAGTCCAATTTGGGAAACTCTCATTCAAGCCCAGACTTGAGTACAACCACCTCGAGTGCTACACTTTTGGAGCTTCGCGCACGTAGCTCAGTTGGATAGAGCGCGGCACTCCTAAGGCTGAGGTCACAAGTTCGATCCTTGTCGTGCGCACCAGATAAAACCCTGTCTCGAGCAGGGTTTTTAAATTTAAAGCTGTAACTCGAGTTTGGGGTCTTGAGCCAAATCGAGCAAAATTGCCTGCGCAACCGCATCTGCACCTATGGCGTTGCGGGGCGCTCGGGCACCCAATTTCTGCCAAAAGTCAGTATTGACGGCTGGCGGTTTCACCACGGTTACAGCACATCGAAGCTCGAGCCTGGCAATGGCGGCAAGACTGTCCAAGGCGGCTTTGCTGGCAGCGTAACCAGAAAAATTCTTGAACGTGATTAACTCTGTCTTCGCCCCAAGCAAGTACACTCGAGCGTGCGGCTCGAGCAAGGGCGCGAAATGCTTTAAGACCAGTTGCGCACCCAAAACATTGGCACGCCAGACGCGCTCCAAATCTTGGGCGTTTGCCTCGAGAATACTGGCGGGCGCAATGTCGCCCACGGCGTAAATCAAAACTTTCAAACCACCTCGAGCGATCACCTCTTGCACCAAAGCATCAAGCTCGAGTTCGTTGCAGACATCGGTTGGAACGGCGTAAGCACCCGTTTCAAGCTCGAGTTCGCGCAGTTTCTTGGCATTTCGGGCGGCAAGAATTAAGGGGGCTGGTAAAGTTCGGGCGAGGCTCGCGCCAATACCACCAGTGGCGCCGAAAATCAGTGTGTTCACGGTTTTAGTTTGCACTTTTAGAGAGCGGTTCACAGCAATGCAGCCTAAGTTTTAAACTTCCCCTTCTCCTCCACCCGTGCCTCTCGAGCCTAAAATCCGCACCATGCGTTTCAATCCCGTGTCCAGATAACCTTCTTTGACAGCGAACGGCTCGAGGTGCTTGTCACTTGCCAGGTGAAGTTCGTACACCGCACCGTCGTAAGCGCTTTTGGTCACGGCGTGCAGCAATCCCGCCAGCGTTCCCGCAGGTGCGTCATGATGCACCCGAAGGCTCGAGATGTAGACAATGGCTTTGTCACCCATCCAAACGCTTTGCGCCAGAATAAACCCAAGCACCAAGGTTGGCTCGAGGTTTGGGTCGTCAACGGCAGCAAAACTGTGCTCTGAGCGGGCGTAAAATTTCAGGCTTGGCAAACCCGTGCGCAAGTGTGCTTCGCGGTCTTTGACACTGGCATCGAAGAGTTTGGGTTGCTCGAGCAGCAACAGCTCGAGGTCGAGGGCTTGCATGGCTGGGAAGTCAGCCTCTTGGGGGATGCGGTAAATCACTTTGGTAGTTTAAGGCTTTGAAGCCTCTGGGGTTTAATTTAATTTCCAAACCTGTTGCCAAGTCGCAAATTCTTGTGGTCGCACCCGATAACGCGCGAAATTGCCCTCGTGTAAACTCGAGAGTTCTGTTTTTAAGACTTCAACAAAGGTCTTCGCTTGGTTGCTTGGGAGTTGCATTGAAACTTCTTGAATGTACGCCAGGGCTTCGGAGGGCTTTAAAGCGTTGATCAGGATATGCTGCACAGTTTTTTGAATGATGTCACGGTAACGCAAACGAAATGGGTCTGGTTCGCCCAGCGATTGACGAACGGCAGCATAACGGGCAGCCGAGCGCTTGTACGCAAAAACAAAGACTTCACGCAGTAATTCGATTTGGTTGAGTTCGTAAACACTTAAGATTGCTTCGACATAATCTTGTTCGGCGACATCAATAAACGAAATCGGGCAAAGGTTTTGTTGAATCAGTGGGATGTTTGCCGCAAGTCGAGACACGCGCTTGTTGACATCTTCAAAAGGTTGTAAGTACGGCAAGTGAACCATGCTAAAAAAAGCTTGTTCAAATGGGTCTTGAATATGTGATGCTGTCTTTAAAAGTTGGTCAAAGCATTCTTCGATCAGTTGTGGCACGGCAAGAGGGTAAAATACCGAACCGCCAATTTTGACTTCAATGTGTCGTAGTCGTCCCATCGCCGCAGGGTCGGGCAACAAGTTGTTGGAAAGTTCGGCGTGTAAACTGAGAATGGTGTAACGGTTAAAACCAATCTCGTCTGCTTACTCCACCAACAGTTCGATAGCGGCTTTATGGTTGAGCAGCATTTGGGTTTCAAATAAGCTTTTTCCATCGGCGCTCGTACCAAATTTTAAGAGGTTTTCGGTTTCCAGTAGCGAGTACGTGTTGCCTTCCAGACGGCTCGAGTTCCAAGACAGGTCAATCAGCAAGCGGTTAACGATCTGACGTGCGTATGTGCCTGCGGGCATGATTTGATCTGAAATTGTTCCGATTTTGCGCAATTCTTGGCGTACTGATTTTGGTAAGTAAAAACTTTGGTTGGGTT
Source organism: Deinococcales bacterium (assembly GCA_043730305.1). GTDB lineage: Bacteria > Deinococcota > Deinococci > Deinococcales > JAAFIG01 > JANXTZ01. The sequence goes on from JAYTKL010000014.1 coordinate 20,479, forward strand.
GGTATTGGTCCAAGAATGCACGGTTGTAGCCTACAGGGGTGCGTTGCTGAATTGGTTTGCGGATTTCGTTGCGCCAACGGGTGGCTGTTGGCGAGAGTTGCAAAATTGTTGATGGTTTTGGAGCAACCACAACATAACGGCTGCTGCGTCCTGAACCTTGACGCTCGAGCTTGCCCGTTTTGACCAGTTCCTTCAACCGTCGTTGCAGGGTGCGTTTGCTAAAATTGCTGTTGATAGCGAGTATATTTTCGATGTTTGCACCTTGCTCGAGTAATTGAATCATCTCGAGCAGGCTGGTGTTTTGAGTGTGTTGGTCTTGTTTTGCCACGTCTTTCCTTTTGGCACGATAATCCGAATCGCGCCATTTTACACCCAATTTTGGCGCGATAATCGACTTTTTGGCGCGATAATCCGAATCGCGCCATTTTTGGTTTTTAACTCGAGAAACTGAAATGGCATGACTGAAACTTAGATTCTTAGAGAATGCGAGCAATCGAGTTGAACAGCTCAACTGGTTTAGAACCCTGCTCCTGAAACAATCTCCCAATAACCATTTTCGTACTCGAGTGTGTACACGGCTGGCATCGGCATGGCGAGGTGAAAGGCGCAGTCTACACGTGGTTCGATTTTGTTTAAGATCAGCGAGAAAATCGTGCCATGACCGCCAATTACAATTGTGCCGCTCGAGTGATCTTGTGCCAGTTTCTCGAGCGCCGTGAATCCTCGAGCTTGGGTTTCACGCATGGTTTGCGTACCTGGCAAGGCAAAATCGAAATCTGTCCAGGCTTGCTCGAGGACTTCGCGCCAGTTTGGAATGGGTTGTGGAGAAAGCATGTGTTCATAAAAATCGTGCACGGGGACAACTTCTAAACCTCGAGCCTCCGCAAAACCCTGCACGGTTTGCATGGCGCGAAGCATCGGACTCGAGTACACCGCATCAAACTCGAGAGCACCATAAGCGCTTGCCAATGCGCTGGCGTCTCGAGCGCCAGATTCGCTTAAGGGACGCGAAAACTCATCAAACCCAGGCGCCCCAGGAAGCACGGGTTCGGCGTGGCGCACAAGTAAAATCTTCAACATGAACCTGTTTTACCATTTCATCCCCCTTCATTCGTGCTACACTCTTTCGGGCGCTCGAGCCAACACGCCCGAGAATTCACGCCTTTCATCGCCGCCCAACTCGAATCTCGAGGATCGGGCGAGTTTTTTGGGTTTGTTACTTTCTCAGCCCGACTCGAGGTTTTTCATGCAGGAATTTAGGAACATTGCCATTATCGCTCACGTTGACCACGGTAAAACAACCTTGGTGGACGGTATGCTCAAACAAACCCACACCTTCAGAGACAACCAAGTGGTTGCCGAACGCATCATGGACTCGAACGATCTCGAGCGCGAGCGTGGCATCACGATTTTGTCCAAGAACACCGCCGTGTTGTTTCATGATGTCAAAATCAACATCATGGACACGCCAGGTCACGCCGATTTCGGTGGCGAGGTCGAACGCGTGCTCGGCATGGTGGACGGTTGCTTGTTGTTGGTGGACGCCGCCGAAGGTCCGATGCCGCAAACCCGTTTTGTGCTGAAAAAGGCACTCGAGCTTGGTTTGCACCCTATTGTGGTGATTAACAAGATTGACCGCAAAGACGAGCGGATCACCGAAGTCGTCAACCTGACGTTTGATTTGATGGCAAACTTGGGCGCGACCGACGAACAACTTGATTTCCCAATCATTTACGCCATTGCCCGCGAAGGCAGGGCTTTTGCCGACCTGAACGTGCCAAAAGATGATCTGGATGAACTGTTTGAATTGATTGTCAAGCACGTTCCACCACCAGCCACCGAAATTGACAAACCATTTCAAATGCTTGTGACCAACCTCGATTACTCCGATTACCTCGGGCGCATTGCCTTGGGTCGTATCACACGGGGTAAGGTCAAACGCAACGAATACGTCATGCTGATGCACAAAGACGGTTCGACCAGCAAAGCCAGGGTTTCACAACCGTTCACCCACATGGGTTTGCAACGTCTCGAGGTCGAAGAGGTTTACGCCGGCGATATTGTAGCGCTGTCTGGTCTCGAGGATGTTGGCGTGGGCGACACCGTTGCCGATTTTGCCGACCCTGAAGCCTTGCCGACCATCACGGTGGACGAACCAACCGTTTCGATGACCTTTGGTCCGAACACCAGCCCGTTCGCGGGCAAAGAGGGCAAGTACGTCACCAGCCGTCACATTCGTGATCGCTTGTTCAAAGAAGCCCAAACCAACGTCTCGCTTCGCGTTGAAGAAAAGGGCGAAGATTACGTGGTTTCTGGGCGCGGCGAGCTTCACCTTTCGATTTTGATTGAAACCATGCGCCGTGAAGGTTACGAAATGCAAGTTTCAACCCCGCAAGTCATCACCCGCATGATTGACGGTGTCAACCACGAACCTTACGAGCACCTTGTGATTGACGTTCCCGAGGGCAAAATGGGTCCAGTCATGGAAACCCTCGGGTCGCGCAAGGGCGACATGATCAACATGGACAACCAAGGTGGACGCGTGCGGCTCGAGTACAAGATTCCAGCCCGTAGCCTGTTCGGTTTCCGCACGCATTTCTTGACCATGACCCAAGGCGAGGGCATCATGAACCACGTCTTTGACGGTTATGCCCCAATTGCTGGCGAGATCAAAACCCGTCAGAACGGCAGCTTGGTCGCCATGGAACCAGGCAACGCGTTCGCTTACGCCATCTGGAAACTCGAGGATCGTGGTGTGTTCTTTATCGAACCAGGCGCGGAAGTCTATATTGGTTTGATTGTCGGCAGCAACGGACGCGCCGGCGATTTGAACGTCAATGTTTGCAAATCCAAGAAACTGACCAACATGCGCACCAGTGGCGCAGACGATGCGGTCAGTTTGACCCCAGTGCGTCCAATGAGTCTCGAGGAAGCCCTCGAGTACATTAGCGATGATGAACTGGTCGAAGTCACCCCGCAAAGCATTCGTCTTCGCAAGCGCGTGCTTGAACCCAACATGCGCAAGTAAGTCAAGCCGCAAAGCTCGAGTTTTGATCCCACCGCATTTTTACGGTGGGATTTTTTGCTGCTCGAGTTTTAGGGTTGCCGCAATTGAATGACAATCTCTTTGTCTTGCGGCACGTTCACGGTCACATCCCCTGGGGCAAAGTTGGGCATGGTCACACGGACTTTGTACGCGCCAGGATACGGAAATAAAACTGGACCAGGAATGGTGGCGAGCAACGCGCCTGGTGTCAGGTTGGCGCTGCTTGGCGCGGAAATCACGGTCAAACGCGCCGTTTGGTTGACTGATGATTTCACAATAAAGTTGACAATGCTGTTTTGACTTGGGTTGGCAATTGACGGGGTTTGAATGCTGTTACCAGTTGCGGTTCGTGGGGGTTTTCGGGTCAGTAAAACAAGCGTCAAAATTCCAAGCAGCACGATCACAACCAGCAAAATTGGCAAAATAAATGGATTGGTTTTTGGGCGAATATATTGTTTGACACTCCGCCAGGAATCATCCTCATCAAAGCCAACGCGAATGGTGCTGCTCGAAGGTTGTCCATCTTTGTAGAGCACAACCCCTGGTTCGATGTTGCCATCGTTACTTGGCAAGGGTACGGGTTCATGCTCTGGGCGAACACTTGGCACAATGTCGGGTTCGTCTGCGGCAAGGTTTTCTGGTTCGCGCAGGTCGTGTTCTGGTTGGATTAGGCTGTTTGACTC
>JAYTKL010000015.1:0-6835 GCA_043730305.1 Deinococcales bacterium
GCTCGAGACGATCAAACCGATTAAACGTGGACTCTTCATGAAGTTCTCCTTTTAAAGCTGTACTGAACCTCTTAAATCTTGTACCCGCGAGCTGAACTGAACCTGAACAAATACTGCGAACAATACAGACTAAAGTCAGGTTTTGTGAGTCACCAACATTTATAGTGTCAACCTCGCGTACTCGAGAATAACTTTCAAAAACACAAGTCTGCACCATAATCGTTTGGCATCTCGAGCGACCACACAGTTACTTGATTCTGAAAGCCTTAAACTGCCGTATTCATGCCAGAACTTCCAGAAGTCGAAACCACCCGCCGCGCCCTCGAGCCGTACCTGTTGGGACGCACCATCACCAACATTGTCCACAGCGATCCCGAACGATACCGCAACACCTTAAACGCGGTCGGGCGTAAAATCATGGCGCTCGAGCGTCGCGGAAAATACTTAATTTTCAGACTTGAAGATGACCAAGATGTGATTGTGCATTTAAAAATGACGGGTGGGTTTCGGTTTCCAAGCTCGAGCGAAGAAATTCCACGTTTTGAACGCTTGCGCTTAAGCACCGACGCGGGCGAGGTCAGTTATGTGGACGCCAGGCGTTTCGGATTCTGGGAAGTTGTGCCTAAAGATGCTTGGAGTCATATTGGAACTTTGGCGGCAATGGGTCCAGAACCGCTTGGAGAAGATTTCAAACTCGAGGCTTTTACCCAAGCAATGGCAAAAGTTTCTAAAGTCAAACCCGCGCTGTTAAGCCAAAAACCCGTGGCTGGCGTGGGCAACATTTACGCCGACGAAAGCCTCTGGGCAGCCAAAATTCATCCCGAAGCCAGTAAGCTTTCCAAAGCACAATCCAAGCGCTTGCACACCGCCATCAGTGAAGTCATGACTCGAGCGGTGAAGGCTGGAGGCAGCACACTTTCGGACAATTCGTATCAACAACCAGGCGGCAACCCAGGCTATTTTCAACTCGAGCATCACGTGTACGACTCTGCTGGCAAAGCCTGCCCAAGGTGTGGGACCGCAATCGAGAAATATTGGTTGGGGCAACGCGGCACACATTTTTGCCCAACCTGTCAGAAACTCTGAATAGGCAGGACGCATGGCTACAATTACAACCCGCCCTTACCGCGCACATTCTCGAGCGTCGCATTGCGATCTGGAATCACGGGGGCGTTGGCAACGGGACGCAGTTTGGTGTTTTCAGCCTCGAGTTCACGAATTTTGCGTTGCAAACCCCGCACGGTGCTCGAACGTTTCCAGATTTGCGGCAAGAACAAGAACAGGGCGTAAAACAAGCCGATCAAAAATCCGATCAACAATGCCGCGCTCGAGGTTGAGCGGAGCATTCCCGTGAACGGTGTCCAGAACTCCACGCCGCCAGGGTTTTGAAAGTGAAACGTCACCAGGTACGCGATAAACGCGACCAACAAGAGCACTTGAATCCATTGCAAAGCCTTCATTGGGTTTATTGTAACTTAAAGCGCAAGACTCGAGTGTGATGAGTGCTTAGGGTTTTGTTTAGGCTTGAGTCAACCTCGAGTTGCGCCGTATTATGGCGGGCAATGTCGCACACTTTTTCCGATTTGACCACCACCGCGCTACGTCCGCCGTTTATCATTGGCGTGGCTGGCGGCACGGGCAGCGGCAAAACCACCGTCACCGAACGCGTTTTGGAGGTGGCTGGCATTGGCAGCGTGGCATTGTTGGCGCAAGATTCGTATTACAACAATCAGGATCACAAACCGCTCGAGGCACGTCGAGGCATCAATTACGATCATCCTGATGCGTTTGACTGGGATTTATTGTGCGATCATATTGTCAAACTCTCGCATGGCGAAGCTGTATATGCGCCAATTTACGATTTTTCCAACGACACCCGCGCCAGCACCACGATTGCGGTTTTACCAGCGCCAATCATTGTGGTCGAAGGCATTTTGGTCTTGTACGAAGCCAGATTGCGCGAGTTGTTTAACTTAAAAGTGTTTGTTGATGCCGACGCGGACGTGCGCTTTATCAGAAGGCTCGAGCGTGACGTGCGCGAACGTGGGCGTTCTCCAGAGAGCGTGATTCATCAGTACCTCGAGACGGTGCGCCCAAGTCATTTGCAATTTATTGAACCCACCAAGCGCTATGCCGATGTGATCATCCCGCACGGTGGCATGAATGAACCGGCGCTCGAGATGCTGGCGGCGAGGATTCAGGCAATTTCGTGATGAAACAATTGGCACTCGGGTTCTTGTGTTGTCTGGCGATCCTGGGATTCTCGAGCGGAAATTCGCAAACTGGTATTCGTGAAGAAAAAATCACGTACTTGTCGGGAAAATTACGGATCAAGGCTCGAGTTTGGTTTCCGAGCGGTTCTGGAGTCGCGCCGTCGGTGCTGTACAACCACGGTGGTGTGACTGGACTCTCGAGCGGAACATTAAAACGTTGCCGTGAACTGGCACAGGCGGGGTTTGTTGTCTTTGCCAGCGCGTACCGTGGCGAGGATGGTTCTGACGGACGGGTGGAGGTCAGCAAAGGCGAGGTGGATGACGTTCTGGCGGGCATGAATTGGCTTAAAACCCAGGCTCGAGTTGACCCAAAACGCATAGCAATGATGGGAACGTCGCACGGGGCGTTGGTGGGATTGTTGGCGGCTGCCCGAACCAGCGAACTGCGTGCCTTGGTGTTTGCTTACGGCGTGTCGGACATTTACAAGTGGTATCGGTATTTGATTGATTCCAAGCAACTGGCAAATGATCAATTGACCAAAGACACCTACGGCAACGGACCAGCCGACAGACCTCAAAGTTTTGCAATTCGCAACGGACTCAGTGTTTTACCGCAACTCTCGAGCGTCATGCCGACCCTGATTTTGCAAGGCGAAAAAGACACGACTGTACCACCCGAGCAAGCACAATTCTTGTTTGATGGTCTGACCAAACTCGAGCGTCCTGTGATTTTAAAAACCTATCCAAATTCTGGGCACGGTTTTATCAACACCCGAGATGCGCTAAAGGGTGTGCAGTTGCAAGAATCTTTAAAAGCCTGGAAAATGGCGCTCGAGTTTTTGAAAGCCAACACCAACTGACCATTCGGACAGGGACAACCCGACCAAACGGCGGGTGCGGTAACGCTCGAGAATCACTAAACTCACTCCATGAATGAAAACACTTTGACAGCCTTCTCCAACGCCCTCGCCGATGCTGTTGTCAGCATCCAACCCAGCATCGTGAGCGTCCATGCGCCGAGAGCCGTCATCAGTGGTTTGGTCTACGCGCCAGACCTGGTGCTGACCACCGCTCATGTGCTCGAGCGTTCGGACTCGGTTCACGTCGAAACTTCCGACGGTCGTAAACTCGAGGCAACCGTGCTCGGGCGTGACCCGCACACCGATCTGGCGTTGTTGCGCGTCCCAGACCTCAAGCTCGAGTCTGTGAAAATTTCCGATCAGCCTGCTCGGGTCGGGGAATTGGTGTTGATGGTCGCTCGAGGTTCGAGCGGTACGATGGCATCGCACGGCATTGTCAGCGCCAGTCACGGTTTGCGGTTTGGTCGCGGGGCAATCCTCGAGTCTGTGGTTCGTACCGATGCCATGCCATTTCCAGGCTGCTCGGGTGGTGCGATTGTCAATGCCAGCGGCGAGGTACTGGCTGTGACCAACGCTGGTATCATACGCGGCGTGGGTCTGGGTATTCCCGCACAACTGGCTTGGGCTGCCGCCGAAAATATTCAAAACGGTAAGGTCAGCAAACGCGGCTATTTGGGCGTGGCGGGGCAACCCGTGCGTTTATCGAAAAAAGTCAGCGATCAAGAGGTCGGCTTGTTGGTGATTCGCGTCGAAACCGATAGTCCTGCCGAACAGGCTGGCATTCTGGTCGGTGACATTCTGCTCGCGCTAAACGATCACAAACTCGAGGATGCGAACGATTTGCTCGAGGGTCTGGCGGGTGTTGTCGTGGGCGACGCGGTCAGCACCAGTCTGATTCGTGGTGGCAAACTTGAGGCGATCAAAGTCACGGTTGGCGAACGTCCAACCCGCGAAAATACTTGGGACGAAAGACGCGGCGAAGGACGCGGCGAAGGACGCGGCGGACGAGGACACGGTGGAGGACATGGACGCGGCAGATAAATTTCAGGTTCTGATTTTGAAAAATGCGCCTCAACGGGCGGCATGATGCTCGAGATTCGTGTCTTGATTCTCGCCCGTTCATCCATGGTGCGGGCGGGTTTGAAAGCTTTGCTCGAGACCAAATTTGACATTGTTGATGAAACCTCGAGCTTTGAATCACTTGAGGTTTCTAACGTGGATGTGATCGTGCTCGAGGGTGAGGTTTCGGGTCTGAGGGCTTCACTCGAACTGCCAGCCATCGTGCTCATCAGCGACCACGCCAATGCCGCCAGCAATTTGCTCGAATTCAACCCACACGGTTGGGCAGTGGTTTCCCCTGACGCGCCCGAGGCGGAGTTGAAGGCTGCCATTCACGCCGCCGCGCAAGGTTTTACGGTCATGACGCCGAACATCCTCGAGCAACTCTTAGACCATCATTTGGAGCCGAATTACGACCTCGATGATGGTCTACTCGAGCACCTGACCCCACGCGAACTCGAGGTGCTTGAAGCGCTGGCACAGGGTTTGGGGAATAAATCCATTGCCAAGCAACTCGAGATCAGCCAAAGCACTGTAAAATTTCACATCGCCCAGATTTACGCGAAATTGAACGTCTCGAGCCGTGTCAGTGCGGTGAATTTGGGAATCAGGCACGGGTTGATTGCGATTTAACAGTCATCATTTTGGTTACCATTTCTCGAATGACAGCATGATGCGTCATGGACAAAAACCAGTCCCCTACTTCATTAGGGCGTAAACAGTTTCCAATGTCCTTCGGAGACAACTTCGACTGCGCCGTCAACCACTTTGATGGCGGTTTCATCATCTATCGCATACACTGAACCTGGGATACCAGCCGCCCATTTCTCTGCGTCAGTCATCGTGTTCTCTGGCAGCATTTCGTGATCCAGGTGCGGAAAAATCGAAAAGTTGACAATCCCCAACGTTTCATCGCCGCCAGTGGGCGGCTTCCAGCCTATGAAGTCCTGCCCGATACGGGGGGTCATCACCATGCTTCCAGCGCTCAGCCCCACCCAGACCGTCTCGAGCAACGACGGCAAAAGGTCTGCCAGACCGGACTGCCGCATCCAGTGGCACAGGTACAGGGCGTCGCCGCCATTCACCAGCAGCACATCTGCCTCTCGAACCCAGGAAACCCAGCGTTCTTTATTGATGCTGGGCAGCGCGGTCAGTTCCAACACGCCCAGAGACTTCCAACCCAGTTCACACATGGGGCAACGGGGTTCTTGTCCGCTGATAAACCGCCACGCCCCACCAGGGCTGCCCTGAGGATGCCCGTACCCCGCCGTGGGAATGCACAGGGCGCTAGACTCGGCAATCGGTTTGCCCAGAAGGTCAAGCAGAGCATTGTGGATACTGGTGTTTTTGATGCCAGCGGACGTGAGCAGCAATTTCATGATTTCTCACCCTCTCAAATTTCAAGTGGTCACTGCTGATTTCTGACGCAAAGAACCCGAGGGCGTTTTTGCCCTCGAGCGGAATCAGTTCAAAGGGATTTTAGATTTTAAACCACCGTGACTTGCATGTTCTGCGCCGCCTCGCGGTAAGGCTCAAACAGGGCGCTCGAGAGGTAACGCTCTCCGTAAGACGGGATAATCACCGCAATGCGTTTTCCAGCCATCTCAGGACGCGCTGCGACCTTTAAGGCGGCATGAACGGCTGCGCCCGCGCTGATGCCAACCAGCAAGCCTTCCTCGAGCGGGATGCGGCGTGCCATTGCCAGCGCCTCATCGCTCGAGACTTGAATCACTTCGTCGATCAGTTTGGTGTCGAGCACGGCTGGAATAAAGCCTGTGCCGATGCCTTGAATTTTGTGAGGTCCTGGTTGACCGCCGCTCAAGACCGCACTTTCGCTGGGTTCGACGGCAATAATTTTGATGTTTGGGTTTTGTGATTTCAAAAATCCACCCGTGCCTGTCAATGTGCCGCCCGTTCCGACGCCAGAAATCAAAACGTCCACTTGACCGTCGGTGTCGCGCCAGAGTTCGGGTCCGGTGGTGCGAAAATGCACGGCTGGATTGCTCGGATTGCCGAATTGGTCGAGCATCACTGAATCTGGAATCTCGGTTAACAACTGCTTGGCACGTTCGATACTTGCGCCGATGCGACCAGCGGCGGGAGTAATCTCGAGTTTCGCGCCCAATGCCAGCAGCACGGTACGACGCTCTAAACTCATGGTTTCGGGCATGGTCAAGATCAGTTTGTAACCGCGCACGGCGGCAACCAATGCCAAGCCAATGCCCGTGTTACCACTGGTCGGTTCGACCAGCGTGGTCTTGCCTGGCGTAATGCGTCCAGCTTTTTCGGCATCGTCAATCATGGCTAGCGCGATGCGGTCTTTGACGCTGACCGCAGGGTTTAACGACTCGAGTTTTGCCACGACCTCACCGTGCATTCCTGCCGTTACTTTGTTGAGGCGCACGAGTTGGGTGTTACCAATGATTTCGGTGACATTCTGTGCAATATTCATGAATTCCTCCGAGGATTAAAGCTTATCAAAGTTGTAAACCACCCGAGTCTACCCGAAAAACCTGAGTTCGTTGTTGCCTTCAAAACACAACTTTACTCGAGAAAGGTTGCCAGTTGCTCGAGTGAGCGTTTCTCAATCACTGGCACGCTGGCATTTGCGGCTGGATACCCAACCACCAAAATCAAAAAAGCCCGTTCGTTGGCAGGTCGCTCGAGAATTTCGGACAAGAATGCCATCGGGCTTGGCGTGTG
>JAYTKL010000016.1:0-6611 GCA_043730305.1 Deinococcales bacterium
TTGCACAATGTTTGACGCGAAGCGATTCCGCCCGAAGGTGCGTCTTGGAATCAAGAAGCGTCGAACATTGGCGACCAGAGGGAGTCGCAACAGACAGCGACCATGCCCGTCAGGTGCGTTTTATGGTCAAGAAGCGGTTTTCATAGCAGTGAGAGCGCGGAGCGCGTCAACGAATATGAAAACCTCTGAAATTGAATTCAACCAATTTTTCAAGGTCATTCGGAGGCGAAACCATGATCGAAATTGTGGATTACAAACCAACTTGGACAGCAGAATTCCTCGAGATTGGCGCAAAAATCCGTGCTGCACTGGATTCTGACGCTTTGACAATTCATCATATTGGGTCAACCAGCGTGCCAAATCTGGCAGCCAAAGACGTGATTGACCTTCAAATCACGGTTTCAAAACTCGAGGAAGCCATCTTAAAACCCAAACTCGAGCGGGCAGGTTTTGTCTGGCGAAGTGGTTTAATTCGTGACCACTCTCCGCCTGGTTTAACCCTGCCTGACACGGAACTCGAAAAATATTTTTGCGCTCAAGAATTGAGTGGGATACGTCGCGCCAATATTCACATCCGAATTGAGGGACGCTTTAATCAGCGTTACGCGCTTGTGTGCCGCGATTATTTGCGTTCGCATCCAATGGCATCAGATGCCTATATGGAGATCAAACGGCAGTTGGCACGGTATTTCCCAGAAAATGCTGAGGCGTACTATGACATCAAAGACCCTGTGTTTGACGTTATCATGGCTGGCGCAAACGACTGGGCAAAACACACGAACTGGCAACCTACGCCCAGTGACGCATAAACACGTGCTCAATCGAGGTTGAGGCTCTACCAGAGTTCATCAAATTTGCAATGGTATTTTGACCATGAACCCAGTTCAATTATAGTACACTACTGAATGTTATGAGTGAAACCCAGACCATTCTCGTTGTTGAAGACACTGCCGCCATGCGAAACATTGAACGCATGGTGCTCGAGCGTGCCGGATACAATGTGATCGATGCCAGCACTGTTCCCGAAGCGATTGCGATTCTCGAGACGGTGCGTCCCGACTTGGCACTCTTGGACATCAACGTGGCGGGCGGAAGCGGTTTTGACGTGGTGCGTGCGATTCGCGCCAAATACTCAAACCCTGAAGTTCCTGTGATTATTTTGTCTGGTTCGCGTTTTGAAACCGAAACGGTGCAAGCACATTTGCTCAAACCGATCACCAAACCAGAATTGCTCGACAATGTTCGGGCGCTGCTGCCACAACCTGTTGGCATTTTTTAATTAGCCCAAACTGGTTTTGATAAGCGCCCTCGCCTGCTCGAGTTCGTCTGCGTTGATGGTATGCCCAAAATTGGGGTAAAGGCGCATCGTCACGCTTGCACCCAGTTGCTCGAGCAAAGCTGCACTTTCTTCAACTCGAGTTTTGGGAATGTGGCTGTCCACATCTGAGCAACCAAGGAAGATTGGGGTTTGCGCCATATTTTTATACTTTTCAGCCTCGAGCGTGTCACCAATCAAACCGCCAGAGAACGCGATCACACCACCAAATTTTCCACCGTGCCGAGCGGCAACCTCAAGCGCCAAACACGCCCCTTGTGAAAACCCAACCAGAAACGTGCGCTCGAGTGAAACATGCTTTTGGGTCAGCTCGAGAATGTTGCTGACGGTTTGAATCGCGCTTGTCAGGTACGGTTCGTTGCGGCTGGTCGGTTCGATAAAACGAAACGGATACCAAGTGTTGTTTGCAGCTTGCGGTGCGATAAAGGCAAAATCTGATTGCTCAAATTCTTGGCTCAAACCCATGATGCCCTGGCTGCTGTCACCACGACCATGCAATAAAATCATGACGGCGTTGGCAGTCTCGAGCGGCGCACCTGAGTGCAACACGCTTTGATTCTCATGAATTGGCGTCACAGCGCGACCAGACCACGTTCAATCTCAGAACGCTTTGACTCGAGCCACGCTGGGAGTTTCAAACTCGAGCCGAGGGTTTCCTTGGGTTCGTCAATCAAAAAACCTGGGTCATTGGTGGCAATCTCGAGAATATGCCCGTTTGGGTCGGCAAAATAAATGCTCTTGAAGTAAATCCTGTCCATCACAGGCGAGACGTTCACACCAGCCATCAATAACTTCTCGCGCAACTCGAGTTGGGTTGTTTGGTTCTCGGTGGCGAAGGCATAATGATGCGTCAAACCCGTCCCAATGCTCGAGCGTTGCACCTTGCGCGGGTCATTCTCGAAATAGGTGATGACCGTGCCAGGTTGCCCATCACCCACGCCCCAATACCAGTGTTTGCTGCTCGGGTCATCGAAATTGGCAGTGCGTTTCACCAGCCTCAAACCAAGCACACCCTGCAACAATTCATCAGTACGCACAATGTCGCTCGAGACGGCGCTGATGTGATGCAAGCCAGACTCGAGTTTCATGTCTGGTGTGATGCTCAGCACGGGTTCAGGGTGGGTTGTGGCGTCGATGGTGGCACGGTCGCGGTTGGCAATCTCCATCGTCTCGGGGGGAATGCGCTCCAACTGCCCGAGTTCGTCAGGGGCTTCGTCCACCGTCCAGCCAGGTCCTTTGGTTGCCAATTCAATAATGGTGCCGTCAGGGTCGGTAAAATAAAGACTTTGAAAATAATTGCGGTTTAAAGGACCACTGACCGAAATGCCAAGGTCGGTCAAACGCCGTTTCCATTTTAAAAGCGCCGCATAATCTGCGACCGCAAGCGCGTAATGGTGCGTCCCGCCAATCCCGCGCCGACCCTTAGGCGCGTGTTTCCACTCGAAAAACGTGATCAGCGTTCCAGGACGCCCAGTTTCATCGCCGTAATACAAGTGATAACTGCCAGGGTCATCAAAATTGACGGTTTTTTTGACCAGTTTTAAACCCAGAACCCCAGTGTAAAACTCGAGATTTCGTTTGGCGTCGGCGGTGACAATTGTGATGTGATGCAAACCAGTGATGCTCATACAACCTCTTTCTCGAGTTCGCGCAGCAATTCCCGAAGGTCAAGCGCTCCAGTGGTCATTTGTAAATTGCCTTCCTTGTCAAACGCCCATTCTTCCTTTGGGCGGTCACGGTACAATTCCACCCCGTTGCCGTCAGGGTCATCGAGGTAAATCGCCTCCGAAACCCCGTGATCGCTCGCGCCAGAAAGCGGATAATTGGCTTTCACCAAACGCGAAAGCGCCCGAGCCAACTCGAGCCGATTTGGAAACAAAATTGCAGTGTGGTACAAACCCGTATGCCCAGGTGGCGGCGGCATGCCACCCAGGGATTCCCAGGTGTTCAGTCCAATATGGTGATGGTAGCCACCCGCCGAAAGGAACACCGCCTGCGAGCCGTAACGCTGCGTGACTTCAAAACTCAGAATGTCGCGGTAAAAACCGAGTGCCCGCTCGAGATCGGCAACTTTGAGATGAACATGACCAATGCGGGTTTCGGGATGAATCATGGCTCGAGAATACGTGTCAAAAAACCCGAGTTGTGTTCTTTAAAGCACATCGTTTTTGTTATGGAGGAAACACCAAACAAGGTTTACTGCAAAAATTTACTTTTGGAGTGGCAACACTACCAAGCCAAACTCTCGAGCCATCCCCGTAAAGTGCCGATGGTCGAGCGTGGCAATACGTTGGCATTGCAACCATCTGGCTGTCGTGACAACCGACGCGTCCACAAAACCCAAATCCAAGTCAAAATAACGTTCCTCGAGTTCTTGAATTGCTTTGAAAAACTCGAAAGGCAAATGCTGCACAGTGTACACGCCAGAAATGACATCCTCGAAAAACGCTGTTCTTGCTTGACGACCCAAACGTTTACCAATTAAATAATCAAGTTCTGGAATGGCTGCACTTGGCAAAATCAACTGCCCTGGTTCGTTTTCAAATAATGTTCTGACTGCTTTATGCCAAGAATCATCGCGGTCATAGAAGGCATAGACTGCGCCAGTGTCAAGTACGATCATTCAGCGAAGCCAAGTTCGCCCAAAAGTTCATCAACCCGTTCACTAGTATCGTGATGACCGCTCGAGAATGCGCCCGCGAATTTTGATTGCACTCGAGGGACAGTGTTTTCTTCGAGAATCGTAACGGAAACCAATTTTGCTTCGCTCAGTTGCAAAGGCTCGAGCAAGTGAATTTGACCATCGGTTTCGATTCTGGCGGCATAGGTTTTAAACATCGCGACCTCCTTAAGAGCTTACACCTGATTTTTGATTCCCATTCGAGAGGAAAATCGCAATCGTTGCCGCATACAATCTGGCACTTTGCACCAATTCCTCGAGCCGCACAAATTCGTTGACCTGATGCGGGATTTCACGGTCTCCAGGTCCAACGGTCACGATTGGCACACCGGCTTTGTGCAAAAACGTGCCGTCGGTCGTTCCAGGCACACCACCATATTTCGGCGCTCGAGCAAGGCTGAACGGATGCGCGGCTTCCAAGGCTTTCACAATGCTCGAGTTTGGGTCAGTGGCAGTCCAGGGACGGTCATCAATGATTTCAACACTGGCTTTAAAATCCGTCTCTTCGGTTTGAAGTTTCTCGAGAATCGCGTTGATTCTGGCGTGAAGCTGCTCGTGATTCACACCTGGCACGGTGCGAATATCGAGTACCAAAAGAGCCTCGCCTGGCATGACGTTCAGTTGCGGTAAACTGCCAGCCTCGAGCACGGTGGGCGTGATACTCGGAAAGCCCAGCATGTCATGAAATCCAGTCTCGAGTTTGATGGTTTTCTCGAGTTCCCGCAGCTCGAGGACGGTGCGGGCAAGCCAAGGAATTGGGTTGATGCCCGCGTAAGGCATTGCACCGTGGGCTTGCTTACCGTGAAAGCGAATCGCAATGCGAATACCGCCACGTTGCCAGAGGCAGAGTTCGTTCTCTTCAGGTTCGCAGATAATCGCACCGTCGGCGGGAAGCCCGTCATCTCGAGTTGCCCAACCGTCTGCAACCATGCGTTTGATGCCAGTCATCATGCCTTCCTCGTCGCAAGGAATCAGCAAGCGAACCGAACCCGTCAAATCTCGAGCATGATTTTTGCCCGCGAGGTCTCGAGCATGATCTTTTCCCGCGAGGTCTCGAGCATGATCTTTTACAGTTGTGAGGGCGATAATTGCCGCCGCCAGACCACCTTTCATGTCTGCCGAACCACGTCCCCACAGGCAACCATCCTCGAGATCACCAGAGAACGGGTCTCGAGTCCAAGCCGCTCGATCACCTTCAAACACAACATCGGTATGACCCTCGAGCAGCAAGAGTTTGCCTGGAAGTCCTGAATCCCATTCGACCATCACGTTTTGACGCAGAGGTGCGACTTCCACAACTCGAGTTTCAAAGCCTGCTTGCTCGAGGTACCGCACCAAAAACTTGACCACATCGGCTTCATAAGGTCGCCCTGGAGCGGCAACGGAATCGATTTGCACAAGTTGTTGCGCGAGCCGCACAACCTCGTCACCGTTCACCAAGTCTGCCAGTTGTGCCGCTCGAGTTTCAATCATGTCCAAAGCATAGCTCGAGATTCAAACTTCACGCCCTGCCTCGGGTATGCTGCAAGACGTGGAATATGACGCCTTAATTGTTGGTGGTGGACACAACGCGCTGACCAGTGCGGGTTATCTTGCCAAAGCGGGTTTTAAAGTGGCGGTTTTTGAACGCCGTGAATTTATTGGTGGTGCGGTTTGCACCCAAGACGATATTTTTCCTGGGTACAAAGTCGATGTCGGCAGTGGCGTTCACATTATGATTCACCTGACGCCAGTGGTGAAAGATTTGGAACTCGAGAAACACGGTTTGCAGTACGTGGACATGGACCCGATTGCCTATCAACCGCTCGAGGGTGGTGGCGGTTTTGGACTGTACCGCGACCTCGAGAAAACCTGTGAGAGCATTGCGGCGATCAGCCCAAAAGATGCAATTGCCTACCGTGCGTTTGTGAAAAGTTGGGATGGTTTCGCAGATAAACTTTTCAAAGCCTTTCAACTGCCGCCAAACCCCGCCAACCTCGCCCGTAGTTTTGTCTCGAGCGTCAAACCCGACATTGACATGCTGCGTGGTGTGATTCAAAGTTACGGGCATTACATCAAAGCCAATTTCGAGCACCCAGCCGTGCGCAGTGCGCTGGCGTGGTTGGCGGCACAATCGGGTCCAGCCCCAGCCGAGATTGGTTCGGGCGGGTTTTTGATGTGGCACGCGGTGCTTCACAAATACGGCGCAAAACGAGCCGTCGGCGGTTCTGGGGCGCTCACTGTCGCCATGCAAAAATCGATTGAAGCCAACGGCGGCGATGTGTTCTTAAACGCGCCAGTTGCCAGAATCGAACTCGAGAATGGTGCGGCCAGAAAAGTGATACTCGAGGATGGACGGGTGTTCAGCGGTCGCGTGGTGATTTCTGGGGCGCACGTTCAAACCACGCTACTCGATCTGGTGGGCAAAGATTACCTGCCCAGCAAACTCGAGTGGAAAGTCCAGCATTTGCGGGTGGGAAACGGTTTCGGTTTGATTCACCGCATGGCAACTTCGGCACTGCCCGAATACCCTGGCGCTGACCCGCACGCCACCAACGGAATGCAGCTTCTTTGCCCCAGTTTTGATTACCTCGAGCAAGCCTTCCGCGATTACGA
>JAYTKL010000017.1:0-4489 GCA_043730305.1 Deinococcales bacterium
TGTACCTCGAGACGCCAACCAACCCGACATTAAAAGTGATTGACATTGAACGCCTCGCCAATGCCGGTCATGCGGTGGGTGCAATCGTTGTGACCGACAACACGTTCGCCACGCCGATCAACCAAAACCCGCTCGAGCTAGGTTCTGACATTGTGCTTCACAGCGCCAGCAAATTTCTGGGCGGTCATGCCGACGCGCTCGGCGGCGTTATTTGTGGCAGCCAGGAATTGGTGCAACAGGTCTACCATTACCGCGAAATCACGGGCGCGGCACTCGACCCGTTCGCGGCGTACTTGTTGCTGCGCGGCATGAAAACCCTAGACCTGCGCATCGAGCGGCAAAACGCCAGCGCCCTGAAAATCGCGCACTGGCTCGAGGCTCACCCCGCCATCGAACGCGTGTACTACCCAGGACTCGAGTCCCATGCGCAACACGAGGTTGCAAAGCGGCAAATGCGTGGTTACGGCGGCATGATGAGTTTTGTCATGAAAGGCGATTACGTAACGGTGAAAACCGTGCTGCCGCGCCTGAAACTCGCGCACCGTGCCGCAAACCTGGGCAGCGTCGAAACTATTGTTGGACCGCCAGCCACGACCAGCCATGTCGAATGTTCACTTGAGGAACGTGCGGCAATGGGCATTCCAGAGGCTTTGGTGCGCTACTCGACTGGCATTGAAAACGTGAACGATTTGATTGCTGATCTCGAGCAGGCGCTGGCTGGGATTTGAGTTTTATATTTGTGATTTCCGATCAACTGAAAAGAGGGGCACAGAAATTTTGCGCTCCTCAAGGTTTTGAGCCTCGAGTTAGATCATTTTCTGGTATTCCTCGAGCGCCCGTTCTTCGGCTGGAATCCGAACACCCAACAACAAATAGGCGTTCATCAAACTCGAGAGTACAGCCGTCATCCAACACCCAAAAATCATGGGTGCAACAAAAAGCTCGAGCGCGACAATGATGTAATTGGGATGTTTGAAATACTTGTAAGGTCCTTTGGCAATCAGATTGCCGTTTGGAATAATAATAATTCTGGTGTTCCAGTATTTGCCCAGGCTGGTGATTGCCCAGTAGCGCCCGAGTTGGGCAAGTACAAAAATGCCAAGCCACAACCACCATAAACTGCTCAAGCTCGAGCCGCGCAAGATTCCCTCGAGCAGCATGAACACAATCCAAGAAACATGCAACAGCACAATATATTTGTAATGTTCGGGCGCGTATTCTTGCCCGCCATTTGCCAGGGCAAACTCGAGGTTTCGTTTGGCAACCCGAAGCTCGAGTAGGCGTTGAACGATGATGGCGGCGATAAAACCCAGCAAGTACAGCATCAAATGATCGTGTTAATGATGCCGTAAGCAACGGCAGTGGCGATCACGGCGACCACCAGGGTCACGATGGCTGGCGAACCTTTGGGCAAGTTCATGCTGGATTGCACGCCGACATAACCAAAGTAGGCGTTGGCGGCAAGAATCGCCAGCAGCAAAGCCGGAATCAGTAAAATGCCGACTATCGTGATGGTCAAGATCAAAATGGCGAGGGCTGAGAGAATCGAGAGCGGCATCCAGAAGAGCGAGAAGGTGTAGGCGACCTGGTCAAGCGTTCCAGTGCCGCCCTGGGATTTACCAAAGGCATGAACCACGTAAACGAAAACAAAAAATGATGCCAGCGTCGAGATTGCGCCGCCAATAATGCCACCCAGACCGCCACTGAAACTGAGTGCGCCAGAGATCAGTGCGCCCAGTCCAACGTAAATCAGGGCGTCGCGCATCGTGCCACGATTTTCGTACACGTCAAAAGTTTGCACTGTTGGGTTGCCAATCACTTTGATGCTCTGGTCAATCATTTCTGAAAGCGGAACTGGGTTTGGGGTGGGTTCGCTCATGGTTTCACCTCTCGAGTTCTAACTTGTGAACAGTCTAGCAACACTTCTCTTAAGTGTGTCTACGTTCGTACAGACTCAAAAGTTCCCAAGCTTCAATAATCACTTTGGCAACATCTGGTTTGGCGGCTTGCAAGCCTAGCTGTAACGCTCGAGCGCCAATGCGTCTTAAACCTTCTAGATCATTTTCTTTTGCCAGTTGGATGGCGCTGGCGCGTTGCGGTTTGCGCCGCTCGAGTACCCGTTCGCGGGTTAAAACCTCGAGTGTTTCATTCTCTAAAAAAATTCGTTTGGCGGTGTTTACAGCTTCCTGCAATTCTTTACGCCCCTGATCTGAGAGCACTGCCAGTGCCTCGAGAATCAATTCTTGTTCGATTTTGGGATTGTCCACCGCAAAACCAAAAATGCTTTCTGCCACTCGAGCCTGCACGATGGTCGCGTCGGGCTGGCGTGCCAGTTCTTGCTCGAGAATGGTTTGAAGTCGGGTGATAAGTTCGATCATGAAGTCAAAACTTTCAGGAATTTCAAGATTTACGGGAACAGTTCCTCTGGGGTTGCCAGATCAACCAGTATGTTTTGTTGACGCACCCCATTGACTAATCGTTTGTCGTTGGTGACAAATTTTAGATTTAAAGACTCCGCCAATGCGATGTACAAAGCATCGTGTGGTTTTTTGGTTCGTTTAAGTTGAACAGCGAGTTCAAGTCCTCTGCTTAAGTTTGGGGTCTTGATCTGAAAAGGTCTTTTACCAATCAAGTTCAAAATCTGGGAGATATCTTGCAAGGACAACACCTTGGCTGCGTAATAATCCCAGTATCCAGAAAAGACTTCATGCAACAACGAATGCGGTGCAACCAACTGAATTTTTTGTTCACCGCAACGCCTTAGAAACAGAGCACAACGTTCCGCATCCAAACGCAAATGTTCGTCTGCCACATCGGTTACCATGGACGGTAAATAAGCAGCAACAATGACATTCGCATCAACAAGCAAGCGTTTTTGTTTTAAGAAAATGTCTTTCTCAGCAAGCGATTGACCACTTCCGCTTTGGGTTGAGGCACTTTGATGGCTCGAGCCGCTGCCAAATCTGGGTCTATTTTGCGAAGTTTTGATGTGCTGACCTCTGCATGAATATTAATTTTTTTCGCAACTTCTTGCTTCATATTTTGATTGTACAACAATTTTCATAATTCACGTCCTGAAAATAACGTGTTCGGCACTGAAGCCGGGTCCCATCGCACTGATCGCGCCGTACTCGCCAGCGTTCACGCCAGCGAATCTGTTCATGAATTTTTCGAGCACAAACAGCACGCTGACGCTGCTCATGTTGCCACAATTTTCAAGGATTTCTCGAGCGTCGTTTAAAGCGTCAGGCTCGAGATGAAGTGATTCTTGATAGGCTTGTAAGACTTTTAAGCCGCCCGGGTGGGTGACAAAATGTTGCAGTTGCTCGAGTTTGATGCCGTTTGCTTTGGCGGCTTCGCAGAGGTTTTGGCGCATGATGCTGCGTACCAAATCCGGAACGCTTTTGGCAAAACGCACTTTCAAGCCGCCGTCCACAATGTCCCAACCCATGACATCTTCGGAATCGGGAATCAATGTACTGTAACTGCCCAGAAGCTCGGGGTTTCTCGAGTTGCCTGTCGTGCTGACGATCACGGCTGCCGCACCGTCGGCAAACAAACTGGTGGCAACCAGGTTCGACTTGCTGCGGTCATTGTGCTGAAAGGTCAGGCTGCACAGTTCCACCGCCACCAACAGCACACGCTTTCCTGGAAAGGCTCTGGCGTACTCGGAGGCTCGAGCCAGCCCCGCCGCCCCACCTGCGCAGCCCAAACCCCACAAGGGCATTCGGGCGACGTGTGGCGATAAACCCAGGCGTTTGATTAAAACCGTGTCCAAGCTGGGCGTGGACAGTCCGGTGGTTGAAACAAAAATGATCGCGTCAATTTGGGTAGGCTCGAGGTTCGCGTTTTTTAAAGCCTCTCGAGCCGCAGCTTCGCTCAAACTGCTGGCGTGTTGAACGTACAAGGCGTTTTTTTCGGCAAAACTTTTGGGAGTCTGAAACCATTCTAAATCGGTGCACAACGCCCTGGTCTTAATCTGCGAATTCTCGAAAATTGTCACCAACCTGTCAATGTCTCTAAAGCTCGAGGCAAAAAGCGTGTGGGCAAATTCTCGGATGTTGTGCTGTTCGATGCGGTGTGTCGGCAAGGCGGTGCCAACGGCAAGTATTTTGGGGTTCACAAATCGTCACTTTCGGGCGTGTCGCACGAATCCCTGAAAACGTACTGGCTCAGTCGCTTGCGGTGACGGCTCGACCAGTCAATGCTCGGGCGGCGTTGCGCCTCTTTGACGTAACCCAGTCTGTAGACCGCCATCAGCTCGAGGTTATCGGGTACGCCCAACAGGTGAATCATTTGCTGCCAGTTTTCGGGAATTTCCATTGGGGTGCTGATAAATTGAATGCCCATGCCGAGTGCGTGGGTGGTTAACCAAATGTTTTCCATGGCGGCGCCCATGCCAAAAATACTGTAAAAGCCGCTCAACTTGCCTGGAATGTACTCGGCTTTGTCGAGCATCACGCCCATAATCAGTGGGCTGCCCGCCACC
>JAYTKL010000018.1:0-6964 GCA_043730305.1 Deinococcales bacterium
CGTGCTTTGCGTGACCGTAGCATGACTTGGGAAAAGTTTGAGGTTGGCGCACAACTCGCCAAACTCGAGGTCAGTGCGCAACTCGAAGGGTTTTTGGAAGCATTTGTGGCGCTCCATCCGCGCCTTCGTAACGGTTTGGAACGTTTTGAAGCCACCAGGGTTTGGGTTTCGCATCTTCTTCTGGCATTGCTGCTCGCCTGGTACGCGAAGGACGATTGTGAACCTCGAGCCGATTGGGAGGCACGTCCGTTTTCGGTGCGTGAATCCAGTCAATCAGAAAGTGCTTTAACCGCCGCTCGAGTCACGAATTTTTGGGGGTCGGGTGATTCGAGGTTGCTGGGCTTGCGCTCATGTGTGGTCTGGGCGCGATTTCTGAGCTGAGAACTTTCGATAAGCTGTGATTGATCTCAATTTCATATTCTTTTCGTTTGTCAGACGTTGTCATGGTTTGCATCATGTCAACCTCCAGGGAGCACCACACATGATTCAGAACGACCAAACAAGCCATTCAGATTTACCTCGTATCATTCAGGGCGGCATGGGCGCTGCCGTCTCCAACTGGAAACTGGCTCAAGCCGTCTCGAGCACCGGACAGCTTGGCGTTATTTCTGGTACGGCACTGGACACGATCATCGTGCGCCGCTTACAGGACGGCGATCTCGACGGCAGCGCACGGCGGGCGCTCGAGCATTTCCCGTACCCAGATTTGGCACGGTACGCACTCGAGACGTATTTCAAACCGGGCGGACGCGCCCCGAATGAACCGTACAAGCGTTTACCTTTACAGGTCGGTCTGGGCAATCAACAATCTCGGGTCATGATGGTGCTGGGTGGATTTATTGAAGTGTTCCTGGCAAAAGAGGGTCATGACGCCCCAGTCGGCATGAATTTGCTGACCAAAATTCAAACGCACACGCTTGGCACACTCTACGGCGCGATGCTGGCGGATGTAGATTATATTTTGATGGGCGCGGGCATTCCCAGGGACATTCCTGGTGTGCTTGACAAATTTGCCCTGGGTGAACCCGCTTCACTGAAATTAGACGTGACGGGCGCAACCGAAACCTTCACCATGACCCTCGAGCCGAGTGAATTTGGCACGCCAATGCCGCTCAAACGCCCGAAATTCTTGCCAATCATTGCCTCGAATTTGCTGGCAACCATGTTGATGCGCAAGTCAAACGGTTCAATTGAAGGTTTTATTGTCGAAGGTCCAACGGCTGGCGGTCACAACGCCCCGCCACGCGGTCAAACGACCTTCGACGAACGTGGTCAACCAATTTACGGTGAACGCGACGTGGTTGATCTGGCAGCATTGAAAACCTTGGGTTTACCCTTCTGGTTGGCGGGGGGCACTGGAACGCCCGAGGCATTGCAACACGCGCTCGAGCATGGTGCGGCAGGCATTCAGGTCGGAACGCTGTTTGCCTACAGCCGCGAATCTGGTTTGACCTCAGAGATCAAACAAACCGCCTTAACTGGGGTGCAAAACGGCAGTGCCGGCATTTTTACCGATCCTCTGGCTTCACCGACAGGGTTTCCGTTCAAAGTCGTCGAAATTCCTGGAACGCTGTCCGAAGAGCACATCTATCAGGCACGTCAACGCGTTTGTGACCTGGCATACCTGCGTGAAATGTACCAAACCGATCAGGGCAAACTCGGTTTTCGTTGCGCCTCCGAACCCCATGACGCGTTCCTGTCCAAAGGCGGCAAGCTCGAGGACACCAAAGGACGCAAGTGCTTGTGTAATTCCTTGATGGCAGATGTCGGCATGGCGCAAGTGCAACGCAACGGCGATGTCGAACATGCGCTGGTGACCAGTGGCGACGATCTCTTAAAACTGGGTCGGTTTATCGAGCGTTACTCGAGCGATTACAGCGCAGGTCAAGTGATTTCGTACTTACTGCAAAGTTAAAGCAAATAGCGATTAGCAACACAAGCTCGAGCCATAAAAAGCTCGAGCCTCTTTTTTGCGCTTTGTACCTGCTTATCACTTGCTCGAGTTCAATATTGTCCTTAAACTTTAAGCAGTGACCAAACTTCATTTGCAAAGCTTGCGATTTAACGATTCCAGATGGCGCGATGACCTTCACCCGTTTCGAGTACCTGCGGTGCAACACGTCAAAAAGCATGGTTTGAAGTTTCAGACACCAATCACCTTTTTTGTCGGCGAGAACGGCTCGGGTAAAACCACGATTCTCGAGGCACTGGCGGCACGTTATCCCCGGATTGGGTCGCTTTCACCGTTCAGCAAACGCACTGGAACGTTGTTGTCATTCGAGGACGTGCCCTTGGCTTGGAATGTGGAATTAAATTGCGCTGCGAATGCCACCACCGAAGGTTTTTTCCTCAGGGCGTCAACATTGGGGTCATTGATTGCTGGGCTTGACGTTGAATCCAAACCCGCCCCTCGAGCGAGTGAGCGTCCGTTGGCACGCCGTTCGCACGGCGAGGGTTTGCTGGGCTTGTTGAACACGCATTTTGAATCCAAGGGCATGTATTTTCTGGACGAACCCGAAACCGCGCTTTCGTTTAACGCCACGCTCGGACTGGTGGGCTTGCTGGCAACACTGGGCAAGAACGGCTCTCAGGTGATTGCCGCCACGCACTCCCCTATCGTGCTGTCTTTGCCTGGGGCGACGATTCTCGAGTTTGGCGAATATGGTATTCGTGAGGTTGCCAGGGACGATCTTGACCTGTTGCGCGACTGGCAGAGTTTTCTGACGCGCCCAGAGGTGTGGTTGCGACATGTGCTCGATGGGTAAAATTAAAATGTCAGACTTTGGGAAAAACGGCTTCAAACTGATAAAGTCAAAAGCCAATAGATGACCCGAAGGGAATTGATTGATGCGTTTTGGTTTTATTGTTCTGCTGATTGCGGTCTTACAAACCAGTGTTGCTGCTCAAAAAACCTTGATGGTTGCCATCAAACCATTGACGCCATTTGTCATGCCGGCAGGCTCGAGTTTTCAAGGCTACAGCATTGACTTGTGGAATACGATTGCCACCAAAAACGGCTGGAGAACCCAGTACACGTATTTTAAGACCGTCAAAGAAGTCTTGAATGCCGTGGCGAACCAACAAGCCGACGTTGGCATTGCGGGCATCAGCATCACCAAAGAACGCGAACGGGTTGTTGATTTCAGTTTACCGATGTTTAACTCTGGGCTTCAGGTGATGGTTCTAATACGTCCATCGTTTAACCCCATGACCGCATTTCGCAACTTTTTCTCACCGCAACTGGGTTTTGTTGCCATCATGATTCTTGCTAGTATCCTGATTGCAGGGCATGTCATGTGGCTGGTCATGCGTCACCGCCCCGATTTCCCCAAAGGTTACATCAAAGGGGTCACAGAGGGCATCTGGTGGGCTGCCATGAGCTTTCCTCAAAATGACCTGGGCGAAAAAAATCCTCGGTCGGTCGTTGGACGACTGGCAGGCATGTTTTGGATGGTGGTCAGCGTGGTGCTGCTGGCAAATTTTACCGCCAGTGTGACCGCCAACCTGACCGTACAACAAATTCAAGGCGGCATTCGCGGCATCGGCGACCTGCCAGGAAAACGGGTTTTGACCGTCGCAGGCACAACCTCCGAAAGCTATCTGGCACAAAATGCGGTTCGATTTCAGACCGCGCCAACCATCGAAGAGGCGATCGCTCAACTCGAGGCTGGAAAGGCAGAAGCCATCGTTTACGATGCGCCCGTCTTGCAATACCAAGCCACCCATGCCGGCAACGGCAGTTTGACCGTGGTTGGTGAAATTTTCAAACCCGAATACTACGGCATCGCTATTCCGTTGGGCAGTCCAAACCGCAAAGCCATCAACGAAACGCTGACCGAGATGATTGGCGTTGGCGAACTGACCCAAATTCAACAGCGTTGGTTTGGCACAAAATAAATTCAATATTGTACCTGCTCGAGAAACCCAAATCCCGACATGTACGTTGGTGACTCGAGGTTGACCTGATGAAAACTTTTCAGTTTGCAGCATTTGATTAACCTTGCGGGCATCCCAAGTCCCGTCAAGCTACGCGATGACAAGTTCGGCGGCTCGAGCAACGAATTTCTGAAGGCAATTTGGGATTGACCAAAGACCCAGAATCGAAACTCGAGTTTTGAATCTTCGCAGGTTTTGAAAACCCTTGACAGCGCTTTCAAAACCTGTCATACTTCGTTCATCGCTTGTTCCAAAACACGTTGTCGTCCCAAACCGATTCGGTCTCAACACGGCTTCATGCTGAAAATCATGTCTTTCACGGCTTAAATCTGTTTCCAGGAGTCTGTGTGCCTGAAGTCAAAACCCTCAGTGATGTTGCCACCATCGCCCAAGTTTCGCCGAGCACCGTCTCGAGAATCTTGAACGGTACGGCGGTCGTTGCCAAAGACAAACGCGAACGGGTTTTGAAAGCAATAGAGCAACTCAATTACCGCCCAAACGTGATTGCCCAAGGGCTGGCACGAGGGCAATCCATGACGATTGGCGTGGTGACGCAAGCCATCTCGAGTCCATTTTACGGCGAAGCGCTGGCGGGAGTCGAGGAGGGCTTGGAGGGCAGCGGTTATCATGCGCTTTTTGCCAGCGGTCACTGGCGGGTCACTGAAGAACGCGAAGCCTTGGCACTATTGACCAGTCGCCGTGTGGACGCAATTATTTTGACAGGCTCGAGCATTCCAGACTTTGAATTGCAGCAACTGGCAAAAACCGTGCCGACCGTGGTGGTCGGACGTATTGTGCCTGATTTGGAAGATTTTTGTATCAGTGTCGATAACATTCAAGCTGGCTCTATTGGCTTGCAGTATCTTATTTCGCTCGGTCACCGCCAAATTGCTTATATTTCTGGAACTGGAACAATTCAAGGTGATGCCAAAGAGCGACTCGAGGCGTACCGTTTGACGCTTCAAAACGCAGGAATCCCTTTTGACCCAAACTTGGTGGTCGAGGGCGATTACAGAGAGCAATCGGGATTGTTTGGCATTGAAAGTCTGTTTGCCAGGGGGGCTATTTTTACCGCCGTGGCTTGCGCCAACGACCAATCGGCGTACGGGGCAAGGCTGGCATTGCATCGCCGCGGAATTCGTGTGCCAGATGATGTTTCATTGATTGGTTTTGACGATCTTCAATCTTCTATGTACACCACTCCGCCGCTCAGCACTGTACGCCAACCGATTGTTGAAATGGGACGGCTGGCTTCAAAATTAACCCTCTCAATCCTTCGTGGAACACCGATCAAGCCAAGCCGTATTCAGGCGCAATTGGTGATTCGAGAATCGACTGCTATTTTGCGTGGCGCTCGAGCTTGAAGGCTTTTTGGTATCAATTGTTGAAATTCGGTTTTTTCGGAGGAGGGGATTTGGTGAACAAAATAAAGTTGGATTCTTCTTAGCTTGAAAGCGCTTTCAGGACAGTCTCGCGTTTCAACACCCTCGCCCTCTCAAACCGCTCGAGTTGCTCGAGTAAGGAGACCGACATGAAAAAAGCAATTGCTCTGGGAAGTATCGGATTTTTGATCGCCGCAGGCGTCGCCACGCTGGCATTGGCACAAAACAACAAAGTTGAACTGACCGTCGCCGCATTCCCAAGCTTGGATGACTCGGTTAAAGTTGCACTGGCGGGTTTTGCCAAGAAATTTCCGAACATCGAAATCAAACTGACCGCACTGCAATACGGCGATCACCACGCCGCCCTGACCACCGCACTGGCAACCGGTCAAGGCTTGCACGATGTCGAAGCCATCGAAATTGGTTACGTCGGTAAATTCGCCGAATCACAAGGCTTGGAAGACCTGAACGGTGCGGCTTACAAAGCCGGTCAATACAAAAAGCTGATGGTGCCTTACACCGTTGCCCAAGCGACCTCGAGCGACGGGCGCTTCGTCGCCATGCCTTGCGACATTGGTCCTGGAACAACCTTTTACCGCAAAGACATTCTGGACAAAGCTGGCATCAAACCGAGCGACCTGAACACCTGGGAAGGCTACGTCGAAGCCGGTAAGAAATTGCACGCCAGCAACAACAAACTTTTCATGATCAACGATGCCAAAAGCGCCGCAAACTTGATTATCCGCTCCAACCTGGCTTCAGGCGAAGGCATTTACTTTGACTCCGCCAACAAGAACCTGGTCGGACCAGACAGCGCACGCTTCGTCAAAGCTTTCACGATTGCCAAGAAAATCCGCGAAGCTGGCATTGACGCCAAAATTGGCGAGTGGAGCAACGAATGGTACGAGGGCTTCAAGGGCGGCACCGTCGCCACGCAATTCTCGGGCGCATGGTTGCAGGGTCACTTCCAAAACTGGATGGCGCCAGACACCAAAGGCTTGTGGCGCGTTCAGGACCTTCCAGACGGCGCATTTGCCTCATGGGGCGGTTCGTTCTACTCGATTCCAACCGCTTCGGCACACAAAAAAGAAGCTTGGGAGTTCATCAAGTACATGACCCTCAACCGCGAACAACAAATTGCCGTCTTCAAGAGCAACGGCGCATTCCCAAGCCTCAACAGCGCCTGGGGCGACAAGAGCTTCAACGAACCAGTGCCTTTCTTGGGTGGTCAAAAAGCCCGTCTGCTTTGGAAAGCCACCGCCAAACGCATCAAACCAATTGACGTCAACAAATACGACACGGTTGCCGACACCATCATCCAAACCGCACTGGGCAAAGTCTTAGATGAAGGCGTAGACATCAAAGCCGCCCTGACCGAAGCCCGCACCGAACTCGACAAACGCGCCCGCCGCTAAGCAACCCCCAACCTTGGAAGGGCGAAAAATCCTCCTTGCCCTTCCTACAACCCTCAAATCTCGAGCAACAATCCTGAACCAATTGTTGCTCGAGCATCAACCTAGAAATCCTGGTTTCTCGAGCGCTGATACTACAGCACCTTGCACAATGTTTGACGCTTCGCGTCAAACATTGGCGACCAGAGGGAGTGGCAACAGACAGCGGTTTTCATAGAAGTGAGAGCGCGAAGC
>JAYTKL010000019.1:0-4483 GCA_043730305.1 Deinococcales bacterium
GCTTCGCGCTCTCACTTCTATGAAAACCGCTGTCTGTTGCCACTCCCTCTGGTCGCCAATGTTTGACGCGAAGCGTCAAACATTGTGCAAGGTGCTGTAAACCAGCACGGCGGGTTTCTCGAGCGTCTTTAGAAAAAACCCTGGTGCAGCTGATGGCTACAGCAGTTTGTACGCCTCTCAAAAGTTGGACAAACTACGCCAAAATTTGAGAGACCTAGAGGCACGATTACTTGATTTTTGCCGCCAAAACCCAGTTCATAAAATTCTCAAGGTTCAGACGACCAGAACCAAGCTCTTTTTTGTACTCAAAGTCGGAAAAGAACAAATCATCGGCACTCTTAGCCATGGCTTTACCAACTTTACGCAATTCGGCAGAACTGTAATCGCGTTCACCCAGTGCGAGCGCAAAGCCACCTGACACCATCGGAGCCGCCATCGAAGTCCCAGACCAATTCGCCGCACGGTTTCCGGGGGCTGGCGAGAAGACATGATCGCCAATCGCGGTCATTTCGATATTGCCATATGTCGAGAATGAAGACTTCTTGTCTTTGGTATCGCTCGAGCCGACACAGACACTCATTTCACCCCAAGAGCCTGCCCGTGGCATTGCCGAGGCAGGATAGGTCACGTTCTGATCACCCGTGTTGCCTGCCGATGCGACCACAAAAACGCCTGACTTGGTCGCATAGTCGATACTTGACTCGAGTGATTTCAGGTAGACCGTACCAAGTGACAGGTTAATGACTTTTGCGCCGTGTGAGACAGCCCAATCAATCGCGGCAATCACATTGTCAGAATCGCCCTTGCCCTCAGAATCAAGCACCCGCAATGGCATGATTTGCGCGTTTGGTGCAATCTGCAAAACGATGCCAGCCACACTTGTGCCGTGCCCATAACCCTTGTTTTTGCCTGTCCCCAAGACTTCTTGTGGTGTTGAATCTTTGTCTACAAAATCAAACCAGTCGCTCGAGGGGACAAGTTTTGATTTGAATGCTGGGTGATCCAGATCAATTCCTGAGTCAATCACAGCAATCTTAACGCCAGCACCTTTGCGTGGCGCAAGTGCCAAGGCTTCACTGAGGCGAATGCGTTTGAAAATCTCGCTATTTGGAACAGCACTCAAGTCGTCTTGATCACCCGTACCCCAGGTACTCCAACCCGAACCCCAAGTGTTCCAACCCGAACCCCAAGTGCTCCAACCGCTCATCCAGGAATCCTTACCGACCGATAATGCCTCTACTTGGGTTTCTGGGGTATTGAGGGTATCGGCGTTTGGTTCGGTCAGTGCCAGATCTGCAACTCGCAATGAGCGCAATTGAACTGCGTCCAGTTTCAAAACGGCGTACGCCTCGTCTGGGTGATAACTGACAATCTGAGCGCCGCCAAATCGGAATTCCAGTGATTCTCGAGACTCGCTGGCGGCAATGTCTACGGTCAACAGGCGTTCCATGCCACCCTCGAGCGTGATGTTGATGTTTGGGTTTTGCGAGCAACCCGCCACTATTAAACCCGTTGTCAATGTCAAACACAATTTAAGATTCTTATTGAATAATTTGTGGTTCATGGAACACCTGCTTTCTTCCGTAACGTCGGTTTTTGAGAGGTTTAAACTAAGATCAGCAATTTTGCACGGACAATCTTCAGTGGGTCTTATTGTGCAACAACGTGTCTGACAGATTTCTTACAACAGCATAAGCTTTGAAAGACATAAAAATACAATTTTCTAAAGTAAGCTTTTTGCTCGAAGGTAGCCTGTGTTGACCGCCGTCCTGAACAACCTTTAAGAATACCCGTCATTCCAGATCGTTGCGCACCAGTACACAAAACCGAGCTGAAATTATAAAATCCAAACTGACAAGATTTTGATCGCCACTTTGCCTGGTTTAACGCCCACATCAAAACGAGTATCCAACACTGCTTGTACAGGGCGTAAACTACTTGGGTTTTTAGAACACTGGAGGACATTGTGAAAGCCGTCATTGTTTCAGCCACCCGCACACCGATTGGAAAATTCCTTGGAAACCTCAAAGACCTGAGCGCCACGCAACTAGGTGCGATTGCCGCTCGAGAGGCGGTACGGCGAGCTGGGCTGGGTTCCAAATGGATTGAGGACACGATCATGGGCATGGTCGTCACGGCGGGCGCAGGGCAGAACCCAGCCCGTCAGGCATCGTTGGGCGCTGGAATGGAAGTCTCGAGCGGAGCGGTGACCCTCAACATGGTTTGCGGCTCGGGTTTGAAAGCCCTGATGATGGCTGCCCAGGGCATCAAAGCTGGCGACCTTCGGGCGGCGGTGGCGGGCGGCATGGAAAGCATGTCCAACAGCCCTTACTTGCTGCCCGATGCCCGAACGGGCTTGAAGGCGGGTCACAAGCAGATTTTGGACGCCAACAACATTGACGGTCTGTGGTGCGCCTTCGAGCATTGGGGCATGGGCGATGCCGCCGAAATGGTGGCGACCGAGCACCAGATTTCGCGTCTCGAGCAAGACGAATTTGCTCTTTCTTCGCATTTGAAGGCTGTGGCAGCCGTAAAGGCAGGACGTTTTAAAGCTGAAATTGTACCAGTCACACTCGAGACCAAAAAGGGTGCGGTGCTGATTGACCAGGACGAAGCGCCACGGGCGGACTCGAACCTCGAGACACTGTCAAAACTCAAGCCTGTATTTGACAAAAATGGCACGGTCACTGCCGGCAACGCCCCAGGTTTGAACGACGCGGCGGCGGCACTGGTTGTGGTCAGTGAAGATTTCGCCGTAACTCACGGTTTAAAACCGTTGGCAGAAATCATGGGTTATGCCACCAGCGGACTCGAACCAAAATGGTTTGCCATGACGCCCGCGCCAGCCACGCGAAAATTGCTCGAGCAACTGAACATGCAGCTTTCGGACATTGACTTGTTTGAATTCAACGAGGCGTTTGCCGTGCAAAGCCTGGCGGTGATCCGAGATTTGGGTGTCAATGAGGGCAAAGTCAACGTGAATGGCGGCGCGGTCGCGCTCGGACATCCGATTGGTTGCTCCGGCGCAAGAATTGTCGTGACGTTGCTACACGCACTCGAGCAACAAAACCTTGAAGTGGGTCTGGCAAGCTTGTGCATGGGTGGCGCGAACGGTTTGGCACTGGCGGTACGCCGAATTTAGCTGTTTCGTGCGAACATGATTCTGGTCTTGGGTGTTCTGGAAAATATTTTCCAGAACACCCAAGGCGTTTTTGCACCAGGATTTCACTGATTCTCGAGTATTGTTGAATTGACACCAAATTTCCCGAGCACGATGTAAAGCATCGACACTCCCAAAAACTTTTGTCATTTCAAACCAAAATTAAAATGTAAGCAAATTGAAAGTTTTTAAAAAGTATTCTTTTGAGAAGTAAAACCGCTGGCAACAAGTCAAAGGAAACTTTCAAAATATGGATCAACACCGATGAGCAATGCGAACGACCTGCAAGGAGATTTCAGCAAATCAAGCCTGCCAAGCTTGTTGCAGTACCTGGGGATGATCGGCGCGACAGGCGAACTGGTGCTGAGCATTCCACCAGATGACAAAGCCGTCCTGAGTCTCGAAAAAGGAAAATTGATTGACGCCATTTACCGCGAGCACACCGGACAACTGGCGCTGTTTCAGGTGATGCAAACCCAAAATGGCTACTTTCAATTCAAAGCCGGAATTTACGATGTCAAAGCATCAATTGACAGTTCACTCGAGCGTCTGTTGATGGGCGCAGCCGCTTTTGAGCATGCCCGCACCCAATTTCAACCGAGTGACGTGCCATCCATTTTGCCCAGCTCGACTGCGGGCAGCATTAACCTGCAAGCCGCGCAGCTTCGGGTGGTTGCCATGATTGACGGTCAACGCAGCATCACCCAACTTGCCAGCGCCGTCAAAGGAAGCATCGGCGATGTCACCGCATTGATCTCGCAACTGGTCGAATCGGGTTTGGTGGCGGTCAAAACCAACACCGTACAAGCCATCAACCCGCAATTTATCGAAGACCTGCGCCCACGACTCTCGAGCCTTGTCGGACCAATGGCGCACATCATGATGGTTGACGCCGCCGAAAGACTCGGGTTTGGCTTGGAAAACCTTGACAAGAAATTGGTTCGTGCCTTCCTGACCGAACTTCACAAAGAAGTCCCGAGCAATCAAATGAAGCAATTTGTCGTGCTGGTCGAACCATTGTTGCGCCAGTACGAAAATCAGTAAACAACTTTTCAAAGCTCGAAAAGACCAAGCTCGAGCGTCAAAAATTGAATAGCAAAAAGGAGTTTTATGCAGGACAGCTACAACCTCAAGTTAAAAAATCCGATTCTCGAGCCGTTGGAGCGCTCAAGTAAAGCGGCGGTGATTGCGGCAGGGATGGGCGTCTCGAGTGAGGCTGTCGAGAAACTTTTGGTATCAAATGGTTTGCTGCTAAAGCCGCAATCGATTCAATCTATCAATGACATTGCCGCCAAGTTTAAAGCGGCAGGCGTTGATGTTGAG
>JAYTKL010000020.1:0-1484 GCA_043730305.1 Deinococcales bacterium
ATTCAGAAATCACGTCGGGCGGCATTGTGGCGCGGCGTGGCG
This sequence comes from Deinococcales bacterium, assembly GCA_043730305.1. GTDB lineage: Bacteria > Deinococcota > Deinococci > Deinococcales > JAAFIG01 > JANXTZ01. Next base: position 43 of record JAYTKL010000020.1, read on the forward strand.
GGTTATAAGGGCAAAACCTTGGTCATCAATTTGCCCGACTGGGAAACCGCCGTTGCCATTGAAGCGATCATGCCCGTCTTGCCCATCACGATCAAAAATTTAAACGGGCTATGAAATCCATCATCTCCGCTCGAGCTGCCAGTATTCCCAAGAACGTTTTTCTGGCAATGGATTTAGCCAAAGCTACGGCTCGAGCATCTGGTCTCGAGGTGATTGACCTTTCCATTGGCTCGAGCGACCTTGCAGCGCCACCTGAAGCCGTACAAGAACTATCTCGAGCGGCACTAGACCCAAGCACGATGGGTTACGGTTTGTTTCAATCCAGTTTGCCGTTTCGGGCTGCCGCCAGCACTTGGATGAACTCGAGGTTTGAATTGAACCTCGAGTCGCAACATGTCTTAAGTTTGATCGGTTCTCAAGAAGGTCTGGCGCATCTGCTGCTGGCGCTCACCGACCCTGACGACACGATTCTTGCGCCAGACCCAGCCTACCCAAGTTATTTTGGCGCATTCGCGTTGGCTGGACTGAAACCCCATTACCTGCCGCTCGAGTTGCTACATGGTTTCCTACCAGACTTTTCGAGAATCCCCGAAAACGCGGCTCGAGCCGCCAAATTGATGGTTTTGAATTACCCGAACAACCCAACGGCGGGCGTGGCGTCGCTCGAGTTTTGGCATGATGCACTCGAGTTTTGCAAAAATTACGACATTTTACTGATTCATGACGCACCGTACACCGAAATGACTTTCGGCAATTACATCGCCCCCAGTGCCCTGCAAGCCGACCCAAAACTGACGCGCACCGTCGAACTTCACAGTTTTTCCAAAACACATCACATGGCAGGACTGCGCATTGGCTGGGCAGCCGGAAATCTCGAGATGCTAAATGCACTGGCACAGACCAAAGGCGTGATTGACTTCAACCAGTATCTGGGCATTCAACGCGCCGCCATCAAAGCGCTCGAGTCTGACCCTGCCCAAGTTCGACGCGATGCCCAAACCTTCCAAGACCGCCGCGATGCGCTGATGAATGCACTGCGCAAGATTGGTTGGAATGCCCCGACACCTCAAGCTTCGATGTACGTCTGGACACAACTGCCTGAATACAGCAACTCGTTTGATTTCTGCGAGCAGCTCTGCTTGCAAACTGGACTTGCGCTTGCGCCGGGCAGGGCTTTTGGACTTCAAGGCGAAGGTTGGGTGCGGTTTGCGTTGGTGCAACCGCCAGCAAAGCTCGAGGAAGCCGTTAAAAAGCTCGAGAAATACCTCAAATCCATTCCGTAAAACTCGAGAAAACGTGTTTGGCAGGGTGATCACAAGCTTCACCCCTACAAAACAATCTGAACTCGAGTCAAAACTTGACTTTCCCTAAAGCCAAACGGCGCGTATACTGAACCCGATGAGCACCAATAAAGTCCGTTTAACCGCCAAAGGCTATCAAAA
>JAYTKL010000021.1:0-5415 GCA_043730305.1 Deinococcales bacterium
ACATACTCGAGAAGTTTATTCTGGATTTAGGATACTTGTTGCTCTCTTTTGCCTTTCAGCCGCGACTTCAACCCATTCCAATTCGGGTTCAAGAAAAACCGAGGCGTTAAATGCCAACTCAAAATACCTTGTTGGGAACAATCATTGCGTTTTTAATTTCCAACCCCATTGTGGCGCTGTTGTTGCTCAGTTTTTTGTTTAGCATTGTTCGAAATGCGATTTCACCACCCAAAGCCAATCCCAAAGAACTTGAAATGCAGCGTCGTCGCCAAGTGCTCGAGGAACAATTGCGACAACAGCAGACCAAGCCTAAAATGTTGGATGAAAGCATTGATGCGTACCTCAACCGAACCCGTCCTGAAAAGCTCGAGGATCACGACGGCGATGGTCGGGACGACAACCCAGATGGATTGTTCAAAGGCGATCCGGTTTCCAGAACTAACCCCGCCACAACGGATCAAAGTTTAAAGGATTTTCAGGCAGACATCCTGACGGCGCTCGGCATGAAGCCTGAAAGCGTCCAAGGCAAAAATGCGCAAGATACTTTAAGAGGTCAACTGGCTCAGAAAATGGGTCGAACCGCGCCACAGCCCGACCCTAACAGTGCCAGTGCGACCCAAACCAGAAGGTCGCAAGCCAAAAGTATGACCCGAAATCAATCTGGCTCGAGTGTGATCGTGCCAAGCAACGGTGGTTCGAGCGTGATAACCCCAAACCTTGCGCCCGAAATGACGGCGCAGAGGGTCACGATGATGACCGACTCGAACGCGGGCGTGACCAACTCGAGCATTCAAGTCAAGTTGGAACGTGAACGCAGCACCACCACCTCCAATTCAACCCGTTTTGGCACAACCAACGACGTGGTGCGCGGAATTATCTGGTCTGAAATTTTGAATAAACCAAAAGCCAGCCGCCGATGAAACCAAAACAAACCGCAAACTGCAATAGCTCGAGATGCCTAGCCACGATTAAGCCTTAGAACGCTTTTCGATTACAGGGTCTCGAGTTAATCTTTAAGGGTAGAAAATCGCTTTGCGTCACGAAAGGACACGATCACGTCAACTGCACCCATCACAGCCAGCATCCGCATTCGCAGTAGCGAAGAAGCCCTCGAATTGTTCGGTGAGAACGACAAGAATTTAAAACGCCTGCGCGAAAAACTTGGGGCTAAAATCATTGCCCGTGGCGACGCGATCAAACTCGAGGGAACGCCAGAAGACATTCGCGTTGCCGAAAGCCTGATTAGGGATTTGCTGTCCGTGGTACGTCAGGGCGGCGTATTCAGCCTTGACGAAATAGACCGTGGCGCGGTCATTTCCAGCAATGGCGGCAGCCTGTTTGAAGACACCAACTTGGAAAACAAAGACTTGGAGCTTCCAAAGCGGCTTCGTCCTAAAACCAAAGGGCAAAAAGCCTACATCGAGGCAATCAACTCCTCTGATATTACTTTCGGCATCGGTCCAGCCGGAACTGGCAAGTCCTATTTGGCGGTGGCAATGGCGGTGGCGGCATTCAAAGCCAAACGCGTCAAACGAATTATCCTGACCCGCCCTGCCGTCGAGGCGGGCGAACGCCTTGGGTTTTTGCCAGGTGATTTGCAAGCCAAAATCGACCCGTACCTGCGTCCACTTTACGACGCGCTGTTTGACATGATTGACGCCGAGCGCTTTGAAAGCTATCTCTCGAGCGGTGCGATTGAGGTTGCGCCATTGGCATTCATGCGTGGCCGCACGTTGAATGATGCCTTTATCATCCTTGACGAGGCGCAAAACACCACTCCAGAACAAATGAAAATGTTCTTAACCCGCATGGGTTTCTCGAGCAAGGTCGTGGTCACGGGCGATGTCACGCAGGTCGATTTGCCCAAAAGTGTCACCAGTGGTCTCGAGCAAGCCAAACGGTACTTGCAAGGCATTGACGGCATCAATTTTGTCTACTTCACCGAATCTGATGTGGTGCGTCATCCCCTGGTTGGGCGGATTATTCACGCTTACGAAGAGCATTCTTAATATTATTGCTTTTTAAATCCTCGAGTTTTATCGTTTCAAACGCGATAAAACTCGAGGATTTGTTTTTCTTGCGCCTGACGCGAGACTTTAGGTAACAACGGCGTTTCATCGCGTATAATCCCCTCAGTCGGTCAGTTATTGCTTTTTCCTGCCAGGAATTGTGGTTTTGAAAACTCGAGGGTTTTTACTGGGTTCTTGGTCGTACATCACAACAAATTTGAGATTGGGGGCTGAACTTGATGGATACACGTTTAACAGAGGCTGGGATTGATTTAAATGACATTGAAAGTCGTCTTGATGGTCAAGGAAAATCATTTGTGATTACCGCGACTGAATTGGTCTACACCGATGAGTCTGGTTTACAACGCGCTCCGTTGCGGCAAGTGACCAAGGTCGCCATTGACAAAAGCGGTTCGCTCGGCATTCGCAGTGCCACTGCCGACTTGATTACAGGCAACATTCGCGGTTTTGATTTAACCAGTTTAAAGTTTTTTCTCGAGGGTGCAAAATCTTCGATTGCCAAAGCCAAAGCCTTGGCGAAATCCCCAACGATTGTCGAAGCCGCTCCCGTGAAACCCGACCCTGTACAGGCAGTGACGCCTCGAGCCGATACTGGCACACTTGAAGATGCTGGTGACTGGGGAAGTGACCCAGCCCACCGTCAACCAACCTTTGACACTTGGTCAACCCTAAAACCTGCCGACATGCAAACCAAAAGCTCGAGCGACATGCACAAGTCCTTCGAGATTGCCCCAGATGATGACGTGCCAACCAAAGCTCTTGGCGACAAGTTGGAATGGGCAGAGGATGCCGCGACCGCACCGACCAGCATCATTGCGCCGCAACTTGAGGCAGAAACCCAAACCTCGAATCAAAACCCACTCAGTGCCACCGATGTTCATTCGGAAGTACACGAGTGGAACGAAACCTTTAAGGGAGTCATAAGCCAACCAGTCATTGAAACACCTTCCAATGCGGTCAGTGCATCTGGCGCGGCAGATTGGAGTGGCGATATTCTCGAGGCTTCAACGTCGCTGCAAACGCCGGTAGCCCATCAAACACCAGTCAGCTCGAGCCAAGCCATTTCCATTGGCAAAGACCCAACGCCGACCATTGACCGCCCAATACGGATTACCAGCCTGCCCAATCTCGCGCCAATCGCCCGTTGGTTAAGAATCATGTCCTTGGTTGTCGGTTTGCTGGGGGTTGCGGGGGCGGCGTTGTTGTTTCCAAAAGACATCAGCACATTACAAGATCAACCTCTGCAATTGCTTGCCGTGTTCTCGAGCCTGTTTGTCGGTGTGATGTTTGCCCTGATCTCTTACGGCTTAGCTGAGTTGTTTACCGCCTGGGGCGGTTTGGCTTCCGATGTACGTGCCATCAAACGAGAGCGTTTAGAATAACAGCGTTTAGAATAACAAAGAGCCGTGTCGAAACACAGCTCTGCAAAACTCGGGTTTCGATCACCGGCGATTGAACGGGTTTTGAATGCTTTCCATGAATTCTTTGCGGGTTCTGGAATCCTCGCGGAAAATACCGAGCATACTGGTCGTGACGGTGCTGGATTGCTGCTTTTCGACGCCGCGCATTGCCATGCACAAATGCTGCCCTTCCAGCACCACGCCCACTCCTTGAGGCTCGAGGATTTCCATGATCGCGTCGGCGATTTGGGTGGTGATGCGTTCTTGAACTTGCAGACGACGCGCAAACAAGTCGGTGATTCGGGCAAATTTGCTCAAGCCAAGAATTTTTGAATTTGGAATGTAACCAATATGCGCCCGTCCAAAAAACGGCAGCATGTGATGCTCGCACATCGAATAAAATTCGATGTCTTTGACGATTACCATTTGCGAACCCTCGGCTTGAAACACGGCATCGTTGGCGACTTCCTCGAGCGTTTTGCGGTAGCCGCTGGTGATAAATTCCCAGGCTTTGGCAACCCTAGTTGGGGTTTTTAGAAGCCCTTCACGGTCTGGGTCTTCGCCGATTGCCTCGAGCCAGTCGTGCGTGACATTGGTGAGGCGTTCTTTGCGGGACGCCGCCAGGCTTTCCTGGGCGATCAATTTGCCAATTTCTGAATTTTCGTCTACGTGCATGTTGTGTTCCTCCTGGTTTCTCGAGCCTCAAACTCGGTCACAAATTCCAAGCGCCCGCCACCTCGAGCGTCTGTCCGGTGATGTAATCGCTGCCTGGCTGTAAGTAAAACAAAACCGCCTGCGCCACCTCGAGCGTCGTGCCGAGGCGTTTCATTGGAATTTGCTCTAAGGGTTGAGAGATGCTGTTTTCTATGACGCCAGGCGCGACCACATTGGCGGTAATGCCGTGTTCGGCTTCGGACTTGGCAATTGCCTTGGTTAACAAGAGCACGCCCGTCTTGGCGATGACATACGGTGTGATGGTGGCTCGGGAAACCAAGTTTTGCGCCCCCGCAAAACCGATGTTGACAATGCGCCCGAATTGTTGGTTTCGCATGATTGGAATGGCGGCGCGGCAGGTGTAAAACGTGGCGTTGAGGTTCGTGTCCATCATCGAATGCCACTCGGTAATCTCGAGATCAATCAGTGGTTTTCGGGTGTAATCGCCAACATTGTTGACCAACACGCCCAAACCACCCAAAGCACTGGCGGCATCTTGCACCAATTTCTCTGCCTCGGGTGGCTGGGTCACATCGGCTTGAAGCGCAACGGCTTTCACCCCAAGGGCTTCAAGCTCGAGTTTGAAGGCTTCGGCTTCGGTTTTGGAATTTCGGTAATGAATCGCCACGTCGTAACCATTTCGTGCCAGCTCGAGCGCAATGCCGCGCCCAATGCCCTTGGCAGAACCCGTCACGAGCGCCGTTTTGAGCTTCATGCCTGACCTGGGAAGTTGTGAATTTTGCACCACTCGAGCAGCCGCAGGGTGTAAACATTGACAGGGTAAGTGAATGCCTCGTCAAGCGTGACCCAGGCAAATTCTGCAATTTCTTCGTTCATGGTCACAACATCCTGATTGCACCGCGCCACAAACTCGAGGCTGACAAAGTGCATGGGTTTGTGAAATTTTGGGTCTTCGATGATTTCGGAATTGAAGGCGAATTTGAGGTCAAAAATCTCGAGTCCAACCTCTTCGCGCATTTCGCGTTTTAAAGCGGTTTCAATGGTCTCAAGGTAATCGATCTTGCCCCCAGGCACGCCCCAAAGCCCGCTCCATTTGTGGGTGCGAACGATCAGGATTTGATTTTTGGGGTTGGCGATCAACGCTGCCACGGCTGGAAGCGGGTAAGTCTTGTTGGTTGGTGTCACGTCTTGTCCCTTGAACTTGAATTTTTGAATCGGGCGACTTCGAGTTGATTGGTGCTGTCAATCAACTGCGTCAGTATGCTTTAAGCAGAATCAAAAGCCTGTGATGCGGGATACATCTAAAATGC